>JBCDJE010000204.1:0-7099 GCA_038748185.1 Bacteroidota bacterium | reverse complement strand
GATTGTGATGGTTTCATTGAATCGGTAACAAGCCATACACTGAGTATTCAACTCGCAACATCAAATGCTCAAACAGTGAATAATGCAACTGTTTTACTTTATAGTATTTTTGAAGGAGAATTAGTTCTCCAACAAGAAAAACCTTGGAATAATACTCTCCTTGAGTTTGAGGCACTTCCAGAAGGAAATTATATCCTAAAAGTAGTCCCCGATCCAACTACCCATCCTGATCTATTGGTAACTTATTCAGGAAATGCTCTCTTACGGTCAGAAGCCGCTATCTTTTCCCTTAGCAGTAACATGGTTTACCAATTAACAGTACAAGTAAAAGAAACAACAACAGGCAATGGTGTAATAGAAGGAGTTGCCCTTTTGCAAGAAGGCAATGAAGGGGGAAGGGTAGCCAGAGGCTTAGAAGAGGAGGGGATACCACTGGCCAATGTTCCAGTATTTGCTGAGCTAGAAAACTCGGGGAAAGTAGCAGCAAGTGCTGTCTCAGATGCTTCAGGTAGATTTAGGCTAGAAGGATTGAGTAAAGGAAACTATAACCTAAAAGCTGATTATGATGGGAGAGCAGTAGATTT
Source organism: Bacteroidota bacterium (assembly GCA_038748185.1). Taxonomy (GTDB): domain Bacteria; phylum Bacteroidota; class Bacteroidia; order Cytophagales; family Flammeovirgaceae; genus Chondrinema. Next base: position 6,515 of record JBCDJE010000204.1, on the reverse strand, counting down.
AGCCGCTTCCAAAGTAGAGATAAAGGATGAAGTGAACCCTATACAGGTAACTGTTATAATTGGAGATAATGGTATCAGTACTCAAGTAGCATCTGTGACAGGTATATCAGAGGGTTTACTAGCAAGAGGGATTAGTTTATACCCTAACCCAATTATTACCCAAGTAGTGATTGAAACGAAAGAAAGCATAGCAGGAGTGAGGATAAAGATCATAGATAATGTAGGAAGACAGGTTGTTTCTCAAAATTACTCAGGTAAAAAACAGAGGTTTGATGTAAATATGGAGCATCTTTCCAGAGGTATTTATTTGATCAATCTCTCAAGCAATGATGGGGTGGCTAACTGGAAGGTTGTGAAAAATTAATAATTTGAAATTAATTAAGAAAGTCAAAATTATAAAAAGCCCTCTAAACATTTGGAGGGCTTCAACTTAAACAAGTTTATCTATACTACTTCAGTACTGTCTCTGAAAAGTGTTTCATAGCTTTACTCATAAATGAGCCAAAATCGGGTCGAGCTTTACCATCAATTTCAGTGTATCTGGAATCACTTTCATAAAGTTCACCAAGGCCTGCATATGCTTCAGCTTGATTATCTTTATCATGAACAGTTCCCCAAAACTGACGGATAAAGGCATAATGTTGTGCAATTTCTTTTTGTACATGCTGGCTGCTAGGATCTTCTTTGGTCATGGTGGCAAGCTTTCTCCATAGCTTATCAAAATCTTTTTTGAGTTGATCTAGAGAAGATTTACTCATATTCCGTAAATGGTTTTCTGACTTTTCCACTTCATTTTTCCATTTACCCATAGCTTCATTTCTGTAAGCTTCCGCTTTTTCTTTTGGCATGCCTTCATACAATTCTTCTGGTGTTAACATAACATTATCTTTTAATTTAACAATCGTTTTATCAATGGTATTGAGCAAAGTTGAGAGCCTATCCTGCTTATTCATAAGTGCCTTTTTATGGTGTTCTAATGCTTGAATAAGGTTAAAGTCAGGTGCATCAAGAATTTTTGCAATTTCTTTAAGTGGGAAATCTAATTCCCTATAAAAAAGAATTTGCTGCAACCGTAATAACTCCTTCTCTCCATAGAACCTATAATTAGATGCTGAACGAACTAATGGTTTCAATAAACCTATTTCATCATAATAATGCAGTGTGCGCACACTCACTCCTGAGATTTTTGAAACCTTTTTAACAGAATATTGCTTCATAATTGCTATCATTCATTGATATAGCAAACATAAGCTATGACGTAAGGTAAGAGTCAAGGAATTTCTCAAAAAATTTCCAGAAACCATTGTAAGATACTGATTATCAAGAGGAAAATATTTTGAAATTTATGCTTACAAACTGATTACATCATCATATGTTCATAAACACTAATGCTATGTTTTCTAGTAATCTACGTCAATAACTCCTTGTCTCTTAGTGCTTTTACTAAAAATGGGAGGATGTAAGGGTCAACTTGGTATATAGCAGCTGCTTTCTCTCCAACAATACCTGCACGTTGTAATGACAGCAATAAGCTTTTTACTTTTAAGGTATCCCAGTTACAAACACGTTCAATCTTCTGGTGTGTCAAGCGTTTATGCAGCACGAAGTGTCTCAATAACTGTGTCTGGTCTTCATCTAGTTCTTTCAAGATAGAAAGTGTGGGAAAATGTGGCTTTTGGATTGTCAGAATCTCCTTATTTACCTTCTGAATATTTGCTAACCACCCCGAAAGCGCAGTTCCGGGATTCCCTTCACTATAGTCAAAATAACTATTAAAAAGCTGTGCCATTTGCACTTCATTAATTGGAGATTTATCAGTGCTTAAACCAATCGCCAACCCACTTGAACGATGCCGCTTCATAATAAGCTCTTTTAGTTGTTTTGCATTCAAAGGTGTGAAGTTGATAATTTCTATTAACCAGCTAGCTATCTCCGTTTTTTTACTTATCGATTTGAAAGCATGTGGATTAGTATTGACTACGAAGAGGGTTTTATGCCCATATTTATTAATTAAATTGCCCAACAGATGTACAACTTCTAAACCGGTTTCAGTATTTTCCCAGAATAGTTCCAGATCATTTATAACTATAGCACTTTTTTCAGGAAGCTGTCCCATAATCTGATCAGCATCTCCTTGCCTAGCGGTTGCTCTTTGAAGCACTTTTTCAAGACCTTTTGCTGTTTGTGTTCCTCTGATTGGTGGAAAAACAGTATATACTTCATAATTCTTTAAACATTGTTGGACAATGTGCTTACAAAAAGCTGTTTTCCCCGAATCTCTTTCTCCCAATAGCAAAATACCACCATGGAAGCCTTGTTGATATCTGTTGACGGATTTACTGAACAAAGCTTCTTCTCTTTTTCTTGATATCCAAAAATCTTTACTAATGTTTGATTTACTACTAAATAAGGTATTGTAATAAGGAGGTAAAGAAGCAATGATATCAGCTGAAGGATTGACTTTTTCCTTTAAATCTAATAGTCGGCTATTTATAGAGGTTAGCCCAGGTGTTTTATTTAATTTTTTTGCTAATAAAATACCTTCACTTTTACCGTAAAAAAGGTAAGTTATTACACTTTCAAATAGCTGTTCTACTTTGCTTGTTGCCTGACTCACAACCGATATTACTTGCTGCCCTTGGTAACTTCTCAATCCTGTAAGAAACGCACTGGCACTTTCTTCGATATTTAGTGTGTTTAGGGGCTCAAATGCTTTTTCGAGTTGTGCTGCTGTAAAATGTGTATATGCTGTTACTTGTTCTACAACGGATTTTTTTTCATTTTCTATTTTTTCTATGCAAACCGTTAGTACCTTATTTTTTTCTACACCATTTTTTTTAGTTAAAGTATTTTCCAAATTAAATTGGGTGAGATTGAGTAAATCTCTTATAGCATGGGCTGATCTTTTCACCTTTTCTATAGTTGCTTCAAATTGTTCTTCAACAGTTACTTCATACCTGGATTTTAAATAATATTCAGCCATACGTGAAACTGGTACCGAGAGTGTTTCTTGGCTTCCATTATTTTCACTTTTTGAAGAATATATCTCTAAAGTTTCAGGCATGGTCTCAGTTAGTGCAACCATCTTTTCATGGGTTTGATCAAATGCTTCTTGTAATTCACTTTCAAAATCTTCTTCTAATTTTATTTTTTGCAGTTCTTCAGGATGAGTCGATTTACGAACTTTATCGGCAATTAGATCAAGTTTTTTGAGGTGCTTTTGAGTTAAGGTCTGTAATAATTGCTGTCCAAATTCTTCTTGTAAAGTTTCAATCCTATTTCGAGTCAGGTTAACGGATAACTCCATTAATACCTTATTTATAATTGTTTTTACTTTAAGATTATATTCTTGAGGGAATTCTAACACTTTTACCACTAAATCCTCATAATGTTTAGTAGGTCTGATTTTTTTCTTAATCAAGTAGTTAATATCAATTTTCCCAAGATCATTGCTCATCAATTGTAAATTCTTACGGAACTCTAACTGTAATCTTCCTTCATAAAGTCTTGCCCGTTCTTGCTGTACTTTTAGCTCTTGTAATACCAACTCGCTACCCTTGTCAAGTACGATTAAATCATTCCAATGATCATCTTTCTGCCCTAACTTTCTTTCTGCTTCATCCAAATAAGTAATTAATACATTTATAATACTTCTTACATTTTTATAGAAGTTTGTCTCTTCTCTATCGAAATGAAGGAAAAACTTATCTAAAAATACTTGTCGGTTATTAAGTTGATAAAATCTGGCTACTTCTCTATATTTTATATTATGAGATAAGGGTGGACCAATTAACCAATTTTTAGTGAGTTGAAGACTTTTATAAACTTTTAGAGGAAAGCGGTCTTTTTTGTGAATTTTAAAATCTTCTTTGGCATATTTAATAGTTAACAAACGAGGAAATTTTCTAAAATCTTCTTGCAATCGAGTTTCATACCAGTTAATTCCTGTTTCGAGTGCTTCAGTTTGCTCAACTAAAATATTTCCTTTCAACTCATTAGCAAAAAGGGTATTGATCTTATAAAAAGAGTCATTCTTTAATTTATCTATTGCCTTTTTCTTTCTGTAATCATCTGGAAATGCTGTAGTTTTGTCTATTTCTTTTTTTATGTGATTTATTCTTTCCTTGAGCTTTTCAAGCAGTTCAAAGTGCTTGTTTATCACAGGGTGAAATGTTTTTTTATAGAATATCTCCAAGACTTTTTGACCATTTGTATCAATTTTAAAAATATCTGAAACGATCTCTGGATATTTGGAAGGTAGGAGGGGTTCTAAAGTGAGTTCTGTATTATCTTCTGCAACAGAAAGTCTTGTTCTCGTATCATTTGTAGAAAGCACATTGATTTCTTCAAAATTTTCAGAAGCATTTATTATCAAGGTACTTCCTAAATTTTCAATTATCTCTGTGACATGGTCATAATTTTTTTCAAGCTGGTGGTATTTATAATCAGGAATACCTAAAACAACTAAATCAGTTGTTTTAGAATTTTTGGTGATGAGTTCTTTTTCAGATAATTTATCTATTTCATTATTTACTACATTAATTTCCATTTCTATTCTGTAGTCGCTCAAAACTGCATTAGTTGCTTGGTATATATTTTCCATTTCTTCATTATGCTGATTGATAATGCATAAGCGGATTTTAGTAAGCTTCCATAAATAAGAGCTTGAAATGAACCTAATGAGATTAACAGCGAATGCCAGATTTTTTCCTGTACCACTCCACCATATATCTATAGTATTCTTATTACCAAATTTTCTTTCTTGATTATAATTTAGAAAAATAGTGTTATAACCATAATTAACAATATTTGCCAATAAGGCTATAAAGTGTTCTTTGTTTCTTGGTTTTTTACTCCAACCCATGAGCACTGTATTTGGCTCAACGCCTGAAAAACCGTACAACCTGGTAACTTCGTCCATCCCCTCGTAAATTTCCCTACAAAGCAATTTATGGTGGAAGTACTCATTATTGGTTTTCTCATTTACCAAAGTTGAAATAGTTTTAGCAAGGTTTTTCTCATTGTTTTGTACCAATTCAAAAGCTGATAAGATTCCGAACTTACCTGATATCATTTGTCCTACATCAACTAAGTGCGGTCTAGTATTTACTTCACCACTGAACATAATAATGTTAGGACGCCAGTTTCTTTTGTGTAATTTTTTTTCTTTAAGTCTGGTGAGTCCTGTTTTTACTAATGATGCCCAGACACTTCCCCAGGCATCGCCAGAATCGAGCGTAAGTTCCTTTCTTTTTAAGTAAAGAAACAACAAACCAAGAATTATCACCGCCCCTAGCATAGCGATAAAGTCTAATTGGATCATCACTAATATGCATGCCAATGCACCAATAAGGCTTATCCATCCAGAGACTTTGAATTCAGGGCGGAAATCAACGCTAGTCCACTTCTCAAAAGCAGCACTAATATTTAAAAAACCATATGTAGTAATGAAAAATATAGATACAATTCTGGCAATTACATCTAATTCGCCAATGAGAATCCCCGCTTCTGCAATAATAAATGTAAGTAACAATGCATTACGTGGTTCATTGGTTTTCCCAAAGCCTATGGCAAAAAATCGGGGTGAAATTTTATCAACCGCTGTTGCTTGTAATATCCGTGGTGCGCCTAAAATACTTCCTAGAGCAGAGGAGAGAGTGGCACCCCAAATTCCTGCAATGACAAACCCCGGTAACCATGCAATATTGAGAAGTATATTTTTATCTGTTCTCAATGCCTCTCCATCCACCGTGTAAGCAAAGAAAAAAGCTAGGCAGATATATACCACAAATCCTACTACAATTGCCATAATCGATCCGAAGGGTATGGAGCTTTTAGGATCTTTTAAGTCACCTGACATGGACACACCTGCCTCAAAACCAGTTACAGCAGGGAAAAAAATACCAAAAAGAACCATTGGAGAAATGGTGGAATTTGGATTTGAAAATAATGGTGCTGTAGGAGTAAGATTATGATTGCCAAAAACAATAGATACCAAAGATAGCGCTATTGCTGCCATAATAAAGTACTGGGTTTTAATTGCTAACGAAGTACTAATGAAGGTAATCGTGGTTACTGCAAACAATATAATGGAACCCGTTAACCTGATATTATTAATATTCGTTGACCACCCCCAGTAGTTCAAGAAACTTTCAGAAAAACCAATGAGGTACAAACTAACACTAAATGAAAGCCCTACAAATAGTGCCAGCCCTAGCGTTCCACCTATAGATAATCCAAGACTTCTGGAAATCATATAATAAGTTCCTCCAGCAGCTACTTTTTTATCAGTAGCAATCGAAGAAACACTTAAACCTGTAGTAGCTGAAATAATATGTGCAATAAAAATGATTCCGATAGTGGTCCATAAACCTGCCTCACCAATAATCATGGGCAGCCTCAGGTACATAATTACCCCTAGAATAGTTAAAATTGATGGGACGAATACCCCTCCAAAAGTCCCAAATTTATTTTGTTTAGCCATCTTCTATTTAATTTGTTCAGTCTGCGCTATT
>JBCDJE010000203.1:0-7120 GCA_038748185.1 Bacteroidota bacterium | reverse complement strand
TCATCACCAACATATTGATATACTTCAAAACCTTTCGCCTTTTCTATGATTTCATCAAGTGTTTCGAAACAATCTCTTAAAAAAGCACTGTAAGCTCCACTTTTAAGTCTTTCAGCTATACCTGTAGAATTATTAAGATCTAGAAATATAAAGCCACGTTCTACTGCTCTTGGGGATAGCTTTCTCCACGACAAATAATTAGTGACTTTGTGAAATACTCCAAATCTTTGTTTAAGATTCAGCAAAGCCACTATCACTATTGAAAGTGTAAAGTGGTAAATGGATAATGATAAAAAATTCGTAGTGTTGAGAAAAGCTAAACTGTTACTAAGTGCTACTGATTCTGAGAAGACACTTAGGCAAAATATCAACATTCCAGTAAAAAACAATGTATTGGTAACACATTGAAACATAAATTCTGTTTTAAGAAAATATATTTTTAATGCTGTCCAGTCTTTAGTGAGTCGTCTTAATTTATTTAGTAAATAAAAACTTAAAACAGTGGAAAAGTTAGCTTGTAACCATATGTGATAATACGTTATATGTTCATATTCCCATATACTTGCCTGACCCTCACTACCCAAATACCAAAGGCAGAAATACAGATTTATTCCTGTACTGTAAATAAGTAAAATGGTAATATGATTAGTAATTAATTTCATTATTGACTAATAGTCATTTTTAGATTAAATTTTTTTATGCTCTCATTCCTTCTGTAATCATTTCAGCAAAAGTATCTACCATTTGTTCTGTATTTATTTCATGATGCTTCTTTAAAAGCTTTTTCTTTGTTTCTACAAACTGTACAACGCCTATACAACATGCCCATATAATATACGTAATCGTTTGAGGATCAAGTGATTCTCTTATTTCACCTTTTTTTTCCCCCTCACTCACTACACAAATAACCATTTGTGTAAAGTCTTCGCTCAATTTCAAATAATCATTTGTATTTATATTAAATTCAGGTCGCTCCATATATGAGATCAATTCGAAATACTGTGGATATTTTTTATAGTATTTGTAATTAGCTTTACATATCGCCTTTACTTTATCTATACTACTTTCATGAGCCTGCATAGCTTTTTTAAAACTTTTGTATAATATAGATAAAGCTTTAAACCCCAACTCAGCCAACATTTCATCTTTATCTTTATAATAATTATATATAGTCCCTTTGGCTATTTTTGCTTTGTCAATTACTTGGTCAACAGTAAATCGATCGATACCCACTTCTAGCAGAACTAAATCTGCTGCTGCAATAATCTGGCTTCTTCTAGCCTCTGGTGTTGCTCTTCGTTTTATCATAAAATATAATTGACTGTTAGTCATTTACAAGCGATCAACATAAGGTGATAGCTAATTGTTTTAAAAAAATTAAATTTTTTTATTTTTAAATGCGAAGCGAAAATTATTATCGTGACTTATTAGATCAACCTAAACTATAATGACCTCCATCCCCCACCAAGCGATCTATACAACTCTATCAGATACAAAAATTGATTATTTCTTGCCCTCATTAATTCTAACTCTGCCTCAAAAACATTTCTTTGAGCAGTTACTACTTCTAAATAATTAGCAAAACCCCCTAAAAATAGATCGTTCGCAGTAGCCACAGCATTTTGCAGCTCTTCCACCTGACTTATTTTAAAATCGTACAATTTTTGGGCGTTCTCCATGCCATTTAAGTTAATTAATACTTCCGAAAAAGCTTTTAAAGTTGTTTGCTCATACGCATACAAAAGGGTATAATTTTTAGCTTGTACATTCGCTAAATTGGCTTTTAGCCTTTTAGTATTAAATATAGGCGCAGTAAGACCTGCTAATACGTCAAATGCAATAGAATTAGGATTTAGAAGTAATTGTGCTTTAAATGCGTCTACACCTAAAAAAGTATTTAAATTTAATGATGGATAAAAAGCTGCCCTAGCTGCATAAATATTGGCATTGGCTGCTTGTAATTGAAATTCCTGTTGCTTTAAATCAGGTCGATTTAGTAATAAATCGCTTGGTACACCTGTACGATTTATATTCGGTAGGATTTGGTTTAATATCCCTGGTCCGTTGCTAATAGGCTGATATGGGCGCCCTATTAGTAAATTAAGTGCATTTTCAATCTCAAAAATTTCTTGTAGCACAGCAAATTCCAGTCCTTGTGAGTTTAATAACTGGGCTCTAAATTGGTTAACAGCTAACTGTGTTACTCTACCTGCTAGTTTTTGAATATTAACTAGTTCTAATGCTTGCCTTTGTAGCTCAATATTTTTCCGAATTATTTCAATTTCATTCTCCTTTTCTATTAAGCCGTAGTACAATCTTGCAACATTCGCTACTAATTGCGTAATAACAAGTTGTCTTCCTTCTTTTGATGCTAAGTAGTTGTAAAAAGCACTTTTTTCTAATGTCTTTAATTTATTCCAAATATCTATTTCCCAAGTACTGCCTAATCCTAAACTAAAGGTAGGAGTTACAGGATATGGAATTATCCTATCTCCTTTTACATTTTCAGAAAAATTCGTGTCAAAATTACCAACACCCTCTTCAGTAAAATCACCATATCGTGTAACGCCAAAATTTGCTTCAGCAAAAACTTCCGGAAGCAGTCTAGCACTTCTCCCCATAATGTTTGCTTCTGCCATTTTTATTCTTTCAAGTGCAACTTTTAGGTCATAATTGAAAAGAATTGCTGTATCAATAAGGCTGATTAGAATAGTATCCTTAAAAAAATCTTGATAGTTGACCGTATCTAATGGCATACTATCACCTACAATTTTGAACTTTTCCGGTAAATCTACAGTATTTTTAAGTGCTACTGGCGCATTTTTAATAGTACAACTAATTTGAAAAAGTAAAAACAATAATATAAGAACATTTCTGGTACTGCGCCCCTTTGCTATGTAGTGCTTCTTCATTTTACCCAACTGCTTCTTTTTGTTTTTCAATGATTATTTCTTGCTTTTTCTTAAAATTTAATTTCTTTAATCCCATAGTGAAGAGTACATATAAACCAGGAATGATGATAACGCCAAAGATTGTCCCTATTAGCATACCTCCAACTGCTGCAGTACCAATTGACCTATTACCTAATGCACCTGCACCGGTTGCAAGGCATAAAGGAATGAGACCTGCCATAAAGGCAAATGAGGTCATGAGAATAGGTCTTAGTCTTTCAGCTCCTCCTTCCACGGCCGATTTGAGAATAGATAACCCATTATCTCTTTTAAGTACTGCATATTCTATTATTAGAATGGCATTTTTTCCTAATAAGCCTATCAACATCACCAAAGAAACTTGAGCATAGATGTTATTTTGAAGGCCAAATACCTTTAACGCAAGTAAAGCTCCGAATACACCTGCTGGAAGTGAAACTAGTACAGGAAGTGGTAAGCTAAAGCTTTCATATTGTGCAGCCAATAGTAAATAGACAAATACCAAACATATCAAAAAAATGTATATAGCTTGATTGCCTGATTCTACTTCTTCTCTAGTCATTCCTGACCACTCAAAGTCGAAGCCTCTTGGCAATTGCTCTCTTGCAATTTTCGTAATAGCTTCTATAGCATCACCTGAACTAAAACCAGCAGTTACTTCTCCATTTATCATAGCTGAGGTATACATATTATACCGTGTAAGCTGCTCCGGACCAAATACTTTTTCCATTTTCACAAAAGTAGAATATGGCACCATTGCTCCATATTTGTTTTTAACATGGAGATTAAAAACATCTTCCGGTTTAGTTCGGTACTCAGGTGAAGCTTGTACCATTACTTTGTACATTTGACCAAAGCGAATAAAGTTTGTGGCATAATAACTCCCTAATAAAGCTTGCAGGTTAGTTAAAGCGGTCTCTGCACTTATTCCCTTTTGTGCTGCAATTTCATGATCGATAGAAATCATGTATTGAGGAAAATTGGGATCAAAGTTTGTGAAGACAGTACTTATGGCAGGATGTTGTTTAAGTGCTTCTAAAAGGTTTTTTGAAATAAAAGCAATTTTTTGCAAATCTCCACTACCCGTTTTGTCTAATAATCTAAACTCAAAACCACTGCTATTACCAAAACCCGGTACAGTTGGGGGTGGGAAAAACTCTATTTTTGCATCCGCAATGTTTTTCGTCCTTTCTTGAATAATATCGATTACATCTTGTACAGACTCTTTTCTTTGTTCCCAAGACTTAAGGTTTACCATACCCATTCCATAAGAAGCACCCTCACCTTCTGTCATCAAACTATAACCGGCTAGGGTGCTTACTGATTCAATCATATCTAACCCTTGAGAAGCAGCTTCTATTTCGTCTAGAACTTTTTCTGTTCTTTCTACAGTAGCTCCAGGGGGAGTAGTCACATTTACATAGAATACCCCTTGATCCTCTGTTGGGATAAAACCAGTTGGCAAAATTTTAATAATTCCCCATGTAGCTAATAAGAAAATTATTGTGAAAGCAATAGTCACTAGTCTCTGACCTGCAATAAAGCTAATTAATTGTTTATAGCGTAATGAAAGTGAATCGTAGCCATTATTAAATTTCCTGAAAAACCACCCAGTTTTTGGCTCTTGATGTTTTAATAAAATAGCACAAAGTGCAGGAGTGAGTGTTAGGGCATTTATTCCTGAAATAACAATGGATATGGCTAAGGTAAGCGAAAACTGTCTATAAAAAATACCTACAGGACCTGACATGAAGCTTACAGGTATAAATACTGCTGACATCACCAATGTTATCGCTACAATCGCCCCACTAATATCTTTCATTGCGGCAAAAGTAGCCATTCTTGGAGAGGTATGTAGTTCTTCCATTTTCGCATGTACAGCTTCTACAACTACTATGGCATTATCTACAACAATCCCTATAGCTAATACCAAAGCAAAAAGCGTTAATAAATTAATTGAGAAACCAAATAGTTGCATAAAAAAGAAGGTACCAATTAACGCAACAGGTACAGCTAGTGCAGGAATTAAAGTAGACCTAAAATCTTGTAAAAAGATAAAAACAACTATAAAAACTAATACAAAAGCTTCAATTAATGTTTTGATCACTTCTTTCATAGAAGCATCAAGAAACCTAGATACATCATAGCTAATGGTATAATCCATTTTGGGCGGAAATGAGGTTTCTTTCAATTCTGCCATTCTCTGTTTTACATTGGCAATTACTTCAGAAGCGTTGGAACCTGGTCTTTGCTTCATCATAATAGCAGCTGAAGGCTTTCCATTCTCTTTAGAAAGTACATTGTAATCTCTGGATCCAAATTCAACCTCTGCAATATCTTTTAATTTAAGCATTGAACCATCGAGATTTGTTTTTATAGGAATATTTTCATATTGAATTGGTTCAAAAAATTTCCCTTTATATCTTAACACATATTGTAACATTTGCGCCTCTCTGTTTGAGCTTTCACCTGTCTTTCCGGGTGCTGCCTCTATATTATGTGCCCTGATAGCATCGATTACTTCTTGTGTAGAAACTTTATAGTTTACCATCTTGTCAGGCTTAAGCCAAACACGCATGGAATACTCTCTATGTCCTAATATTTCACAAAAGCCAACTCCATCAATCCTTTTTAATTCTGCTAAAACGTTGATATCTGCAAAGTTGTAAATAAACTTCTCATCTGCCATCGGATCTTCAGATATAAGGTTGAGGTACATTAACATTGAGTTCACTTCTTTTTCAGTGATTACTCCTGCTTTAATTACCTCCTCTGGTAATTCATCTAAAACTGCTGTAACCCTGTTTTGCACATTTACAGCTGCCAAATCTGGGTCAGTTCCTACTTCAAAGTTTACCGTGATGATAGTAGTACCATCATTTCCTGATACAGAAGTCATATACGTCATTCCGGGTACACCATTTATTGCCCTTTCAAGTGGTGTTGCGACAGCTTTTGTGCAAACTTCTGCGTTTGCACCAGTATAATTAGTAGTAACTGTTACAGCAGGAGGTACAATATCAGGAAATTGGGTAACAGGTAAACCTATTAAAGCTATAAGACCTAATAAAGTAATAAATAATGAGATTACCAGAGAAAGTATAGGTCTATGGATAAAAATATCAAACATATTTCAAAAAATTGAACTGTCTCAATTACACTTAGTCATCAATAAAATATAAAAAAGTTATAAAACGATATTTTTATTCGATGCAGAAATGATGAGGCTATCCATATCATAATATACGGGTTTAACTTTCATTCCTTCTTTTAGATTCTGAATCCCTTCATAAATAATTCTATCACCATTTTGAAGACCTGAGCTAACAATGTAAAAATGAGAAAGACGGGTCTCAGGCATGAAGCTTTTAATTTCCACCTTGTTATTTTCATCGAGAACATATACAAATTGCCTGTCTTGGATTTCATATGCTGCTTTTTGTGGGAGTAGTAAAGCACCATTTACAGAATTGGTTAAAGTAATTTTTCCTGTAGAACCATGCTTCAAAATTTTATCGGGATTAGGAAAACTTGCCCTAAAAGCAATTGTGCCTGTGCTTATGTTTATTTCTCCCTCCATAGCTTCAATCCTTCCAGCATAAGGATATCCAGTGCCATCTGCAAGAGTAAGGCTTACCATTTTACTCTTTTCATCACCTGAAATTAACATCTTCTGGTAGTTTAAATATTCATTTTCAGCTACATTAAAATATGTATTGACTTTGCTATTATCAGAGATTTTAGTAAGCAAATCCCCTTTGGATACCAAGCTGCCAACCTTCAAAGGAATTCTATCGATTATACCATTAAAAGGCGATTTTAAATAAGTGTAGGATAAGCGAATGGCAGCATTAGATTGGGCAGAACGGGCTTCATCAATTCTCGCTTTCGCAGCAGAATGTTTAGCTGTTGCCACTTCCAACTCAGACTTTGAAATAACATTTTTCTCTACTAATAATTTGACCCTATCCACCTCAAGTGCAGCAGCTTTTGCATTGGCAATGGCACTTTCCAGATTAGCCTTCCGCTTAGCAAGCTCTGCTTCAAACTCTTCACTATTTAAACGAAATAGTGGTTGCCCTTTCTTAACTCGCTGGCCTTCATCAACATATATTTCATCTAAAAAACCTTCAATCCTAGCTCGAACCTCAACATGCCTTACTGCATTTATTTCAGCAATATATTCCTTT
>JBCDJE010000202.1:0-7150 GCA_038748185.1 Bacteroidota bacterium | reverse complement strand
GGCAATACCTATTTTTTTTATTTGACCTATTTCTGTATTATCGGGTATAACTAGTACAGGGCATTTGGCAGACTTGGCAACTTTCGCTGCCTTGCTCCCCCATATTGCTTCAAATCCATGAGCGCCCTTTGTCCCCATTAAAATGAAGTCTATATTAAATTTATCAATCGCATTTAATATACAATCAATGGAAACACCCAATTCTTTATGGAATTCATGAGGTGTTTTAGTTAGTTCAGGTTGCTCTTCTAGTAGTTTTTCAAATTTCGCATTAATACTTTTTTTTCGTTTTTCTAAAAATGATACTTCAATATCTTTTTCTGCTTCCACAGGTACCATTGGTCGATGGAAAGCATGAAATAAAATAAGCTTTGCATTACTTTTTTTAGCCAAGTTTATCGCTTGAACTAAGGCATGAACCGACGTTTCAGTAAAATCAATAGGAACAAGAATATTGTTTATGGGTTTCATCTGCTATGGCGTTTATCTGTACTACATCATCTCTTTAGTTCTTTTCTCTTTTCATATTTTAATAGTAAATTCTACTGAAATTTTTCAATCTTTTAGTAATTCTTTGATAGAAAGATAGTAATCAAGGTTTGCTAGGACTATGATTTTTATTATCTTATTATATGATGATTATCAAAGTGTATTTTTTAAGTTGAAAGCTTCTTTACTTTACAGATTGTTGATATTTTAAGGCTTTTACCTCTTTGCTTTCAAACTGATTATTATATTTGATCGCTATTAAATAATTTGGATAGCATAAATGCCTACCTGTTGCAACATAACTACTTTCACTTTTTAGAATTAATATTTCCGGTTTAACAGTAAATGTATGTGAGCTTTTATGGGAAGTTCTTTCTCTTTTAACCAGAAATAAAAATTGTTAGAATAAATTTTTAAATCAATAAAAATAGAAGTTATGAACAGAAATTTAGGCATTACATTCGCCCTTTTGCTGCTTATCATAGGTTGTAGAGAAGGAGTAAACCAAGCTGTTATTGAAGAGACTCTGAGTATAAAGGGAGTAATTGCCGAAAATGGGATGGTGGTTACTGCGCATCCTTTAGCTTCTCAAGTAGGATTGGATATCTTAAAGCAAGGTGGGAACGCATTCGATGCAGCCATTGCAGTACAATATGCTTTGGCAGTAGTACTTCCAAAAGCAGGGAATATCGGTGGCGGTGGCTTTATGATCTATAGAACTGCTGGAGGTGAGACCGGTGCATTGGACTTTAGGGAGAAAGCTCCCGGACGGGCCAATAAAGATATGTATCTTGACGGCGAGGGCAATCCTATTAACGATTTGAGTAAAATCGGGCACTTGGCAGCAGGGGTTCCTGGTACTGTTGCTGGCATGGATGAAGCATATAAGAAATTTGGGAAACTTCCTTTTGAAAGACTGATTCAACCTGCTATAGATTTAGCAGCTAATGGTTTTGAACTTACCGCTTATGAAGCAAGTTTATTAAGCCGTTTTAAAGAGCAATTCACAAAGACAAATACCCACGATCTATATTTGGTAAGGGAAACACCTTTTGCAGAAGGAGATTCAATATTCCATAAAGATTTAGCAAAAACTTTAGAGAGAGTAAGAGATGAAGGAAAAGACGGTTTCTACAAAGGTGAAACAGCTGCATTAATTGAAAAGGAGATGCAAAAAGGGGGGGGGATTATTTCGAAAGAAGACTTGGCGAATTACGAAGCTAGTTGGCGAGCACCCATTGAGGTTACCTACAAAGAAAAATATAAATTGATTTCTATGCCTCCCTCATCTAGTGGGGGAGTAGCATTAGCACAACTTATGTTAGGTAGCGAGAAGTTCGATTTTAAAAGTATGGGACTGAACTCAGCGAAGAGCCTCCATGTAATGACCGAATTACAAAGACGCGTATATGCCGATCGGGCTACTCATTTAGGTGATATGGATTTTTACGATGTACCTATAGAGATGTTATTAGATGAAAATTATCTCGCCGAAAGATACAGTACCATTTCATTAGATACGGCAACGCCTTCAGAAGAAATTAAAGCAGGAGAGGTGGCAGCTATAGAAAGTTTCGAGACTACCCATTTTTCAATTGTTGATAAGGAAGGGAATGCAGTTTCCATTACTACTACCTTAAATAGCTATTTTGGCTGTAAAGTAATGGTAGAAGGCGCAGGTTTTTTTCTTAATAATGAAATGGATGATTTTAGTGTAAAACCGGGTGTACCCAATCAATTTGGATTGGTTGGTGCTGAAGCGAATGCCATTCAGCCTGGTAAGCGTATGCTCAGCAGTATGACACCTACTATTGTTGAGGAAGATGGAAAACTACTGATGGTGGTAGGAACACCTGGTGGTTCTACAATTATTACCAATGTTTACCAAGTAATTATGAATGTGTTGGCGCACGGATTAACTATGCAAGAAGCAGTAAATGCTAAGAAGATGCATTCACAGTGGATGCCTAATAGAATAATTATTGAACAAGGAGTAGATAGTCTTACTCTCGATACCTTAAAAATGATGGGACATGAAATAAGAGAAATCGAACAAATCGGTAGAATGGAAGCTATTTTAGTGAACGAAGATGGTACGCTTGAAGGCGCAGCAGATAACACTCGTACTGGTGATGCTACCGCATTAGGCTATTAAATTGTGAAAACTAAACATCTCTATAGTTGAAAGAATAACGGTTTTATAACTAAAAATGAAAGGCACTATTAGAAAATGAAGTTTTTAAAGAAGGGACGAATGACACTCTCTAACTGCCTTTCGTTATGGAATAGTTTATATATAAAATAGGATTATTGAAGACAACAAAAAAAGCAACCGGAATTTTCCGGTTGCCGTTTATTTAATACTAACTTTTAAACGTTATATTAAATTCTTTCAGGAGCAAGCTCCCACTTTTCAGGTGACCTCCAGAGACTTGATAATAACAATTCCCGCATGAAGGTAAATTCTTTAGGAAGTTTATCATACATTTTCTCAAAAAGCTCTTCATGTCCAAAAACTTCCTGTTTCCAAAGCTCGGTGTCAATATCCATGATTTCATCAAACTTCTCTACTGAAAAATCTAGACCTTCCCAATTGATGTCATCATAAGTAGGCATCCAACCGATAGGACTTTCTACCGCACCAGATTTTCCTTTCACTCTACCAATGATCCATTCTAATACACGCATATTTTCTCCAAAACCTGGCCATTGGAAGTTGCCTTCATCATCTTTTCTGAACCAGTTCACTACGAACATTCTTGGTGGGTTAGCCAGTGAACGACCGAACTGTAGCCAGTGGTTGAAGTAATCTCCTACATGGTAGCCACAGAAAGGTAACATAGCAAAAGGATCGCGGCGTACTTTCCCAACTTGACCAAAGGCGGCGGCAGTCATTTCAGAACCAATAGTTGATGCGGCATACACACCAAAGTTCCAGTTAGCGGCTTGATATACCAAAGGTACAGCTGTGCTTCTTCGTCCACCAACAATGAAAGCACTTATAGGTACACCTTCTGGGTTTTCCCAATTCTCATCTATACTTGGGCACTGACTAGCTGGGCAAGTAAATCGAGCATTCGGGTGCGCTACCTTACCTCCTTTCTCAGGATCGAAAACATTACCGTGCCAATCGATGATTCCTTCTGGAACTTCATCGGTCATACCTTCCCACCATACATCGCCGTCAGGAGTTACCCCAACATTAGTAAAAATACTATTGGACTTAATCGTCGCCATAGCATTTGGATTGGTTTTATAGTTGGTGCCAGGAGCTACACCAAAGTATCCTGCTTCAGGGTTAATAGCGTAAAGTCTTCCGTCAGGACCTGGCTTAATCCAAGCAATATCGTCACCTACTGTAGAAATTTCCCATCCTTCTTGTCCTTTTGGTGGAATAAGCATAGCAAAATTGGTTTTACCACAAGCACTTGGGAAGGCAGCTGCTACATAAGTTTTTTCTCCTTCTGGGCTTTTTGCACCTAATATCAACATGTGTTCTGCTAGCCAGCCTTCTTCACGTGCCATTACAGAGGCTATACGAAGGGCAAAGCATTTTTTGCCAAGTAGGGCATTACCCCCATAACCTGAACCGTAAGAAACAATGCTTCTTTCTTCAGGGTAATGTACAATATATTTTACTGTTGGGTTACACGGCCATTTTGCGTCTTCTTGACCTGGCTCAAGTGGTGCACCTACAGTGTGCAAACATTTTACAAATTCACCATCATCACCTAACTGATTTAGGGCACCTATACCCATACGAGTCATAATGCGCATATTGACGACTACATACTCTGAGTCGGTAATTTCTACACCAACCTGTGAGATAGGAGAGGCAAGTGGACCCATACAGAATGGTATTACGTACATGGTGCGACCTTTCATACATCCTTCGAACAAGCCATCGAGTGTAGCTTTCATTTCTTTGGGATCCATCCAGTTGTTGGTAGGACCTGCATCTTCTTTTCTGCGGCTGCAGATAAATGTTTTGTCTTCTACTCTGGCAACGTCGCTTGGGTCAGAGAAACAGGCGAAACTGTTAGGTCTTTTTTCGGGGTTCAAGCGGATAAAAGTTCCTTTATCGACTAATTTTTGTGCGAGTGTATCATACTCTTCTTGAGAACCATCGCACCAGTAAATTTCATCAGGTTGGCATTTAGCAGCTACTTCTGCTACCCATTGTTTCAGGGCTTCATGTTTCACATCTATTTTGTTTGTTGTTGGTTTTTTTTCGGTGACTTCCATATTGAATTATATTAGTGTGGGAATTGATTTATGATGTGAAGGTAGGAGTAGATTTATAAACGAATTATGATTATAGTCATAAGGTTAGGTATGTTTAATCATAAATTAGTAAGGGTCAATTATTGCAAATCTCAGGTATATTATTACCAAATTAACACTTAGATGTACTATAAAAAGTATGATACTTTCAAATGAAGCCAATAGTACTTATTATATGATAAATTATGTAAAGGACATAATATGTAAGCAATTATAAATAATCGACACTAACATTTGAAGAGATGATGGGTATTGAGTGGTGTTGTTTTTGGGTTGAGTTGTTAAGTGGTATGGTCGAAACATTGCTCAACTCAACAACTTCACCTTTAGGTTTGTGTAATATAAATATTCCTAGATTTTCAAGAAAAGCTAATAGGGTGACTTATCAACTTCACTTTGAAAGCATAAAATATTTTTACTTCATGAGAAGATAAAAGTGGCGAATATATTTGTCCTCCTACTTAATGCATTAATACCTTCTGTAGCTGAACTTACAAAAGCATCTTTTTCTAAACTTGCGATACTTATGGTGTAATTGCTTCCTTTATTTAAACTTACTAAATGGCAATTACAAGCTAAAAAGTTACTATTAAGTTTCTTTTTTTGTATGAGATTCCCGATGAACCTACCATAAAAAGTTTTATCTTTATAAATATAAAATCTCATGTAATTTTAAAAAGAATTATGTGGAATCAGGACTTATATCAGCAAACTGTAAGATTTGCCACCGAAGCACATAAAGGACAAATTGTACCCGGAACAGATTTACCCTACCTGTTACATCTGAGTAATGTTTGTATGGAAGTCATGGCGGCTTTGTTCCATGAAAGCAAAGGAATAGATGCTAACCTTTGCATCCAATGTGCACTTTTACACGATACTATTGAAGACACCGCAGTTACCTACCAACAGTTAAAGGAGCGGTTTAGCGAACAAGTAGCCGAAGGCGTAGCTGCACTTACTAAAAATAATGCACTGCCTAAAACGGAAAGTATGCGAGATAGCCTTGAGC
Source organism: Bacteroidota bacterium (assembly GCA_038748185.1). Lineage (GTDB taxonomy): Bacteria > Bacteroidota > Bacteroidia > Cytophagales > Flammeovirgaceae > Chondrinema. Next base: position 1,365 of record JBCDJE010000202.1, on the reverse strand, counting down.
GGATAAATGCGATTGGTCGGGAAATTGGAATGGTAAAGCTAGCAGATAGGATTACGAATCTGCAAGCACCTCCTGTGCATTGGTCAGTAGAAAAAATGAAGGCCTATCAATCAGAAGCCCGTAGCATTCATGCTGCCTTAAAAACTTTTCATAAGTATTTAGCCGACAGGCTTGCCATCAAAATTGAAGCTTATAATAGCTTTATAGTGGCTCAATAGCACTTTTTACCCCTTCAAATACTGTCATCACACCTTAACTTATACTAAGATGGCCGAAAAACGAGATTTAGATTTTATTTACTCTACCATTGATAGGATTTTCAGATTGAGTATGGGAGAAAATGGAGATTTTAGTGGAGCGATGTACAATGGCGATTTTTCCCTTTCTTTAGAAGAAGCACAGAGGAAAAAACACAACTTTGTTGCAACTAACCTCAACATAGCAAAAGGAACTAAAGTGCTTGATATGGGCTGCGGCTGGGGACCGTTTTGTAAGTATGCTACTAAAGAATTAGGAGCGGATTGTATTGGTTTAACCTTATCACAAGGGCAAGCGCTTGCTTGCCAAAGACAAGGGTTAAAAGTATTTGTAAAAGATTGTAGAAAAGTAAAACCTACTGACTTTGGGAGTTTTGATGCCGTAGTTAGTCTAGGAGCTTTTGAGCATTTTTGTTCTGTAAAAGAATGGCAAGCAGGAAAACAAGATCAGGTCTACAAAGACTTTTTTCTTTCAGTTGCTAATTTATTACCAAGTGGTGGCAGGTTTTATTTGCAGACTATGGTGTTTGGAAAAAATATGATTGATTTTGATGATTTTGATATTCATGCTCATAAAAAGTCTGATCAATATATTTTAGCCTTAATGGAAAAACAATTTCCGGCATCTTGGCTGCCCTATGGGTTAGAAATGATATTGAGAAATGCTGAACCCTATTTCAAGTTAATTTTCAAAAGCAGTGGTAGGCTAGATTACATTGAGACTATTCGGCATTGGCGCAAAAAGTTCAAGCAGTTTAATCCTAAGAAGTATTGGCTATACCTAAGCCTTATTCCTAAATATTTAACAGATAAGGGATTTAGGTATAGGGTAGAAATAATGAATGTTAGCCCTAATAAAATATGCTTTGAAAGAGAGATTATGGATCACTATAGATTGGTATTTGAAAAGGTATAGTAAGCTGAGTTATAAATGGATACTAAAAAGAGATAACTTATATCAATTTTTCATTAATGAAATTCTACAAAAAATTTCTATAGAGAAATGAGTGAAAATTTTGCTATCCTTTTTTAGGAGTACTTTGTTTATTTGTAGAGTTGATTATAGAAATTTATATCTGAAATCAACTATTCTCAATCAAAAATTAAG
>JBCDJE010000201.1:0-7216 GCA_038748185.1 Bacteroidota bacterium | reverse complement strand
GGAGATTGGAATTACTATATGCAAAGAAACATGATTTAACGGTGAAAAAGGAAGCACAAGTTTTTTATGTAGCATTAAACATTTATACCTCATGAAATTAAAATGTTTGGTAGTAGATGATGAAGTACTGGCTATTACTTTACTCGAAAAATATATAGGCCAAACGACTGGTTTAGAACTCTTAGCAAGTACAAAAGATCCTATAAAAGCCCTTGAGTTATTACAAGAAGAAATTATCGACATTCTTTTTTTAGATATACAGATGCCGGGTCTTACCGGAATAGAACTGCTTAAACTTTTACCACAAAAACCTGTAGTTATTCTAACAACAGCCTACTCTGAATATGCAGTAGCGGGTTACCAACTAGACGTTACCGATTACTTGTTAAAACCTTTTTCTTTAGATCGTTTCCAACAAGCTGTGAACAAGGCTAAGCAAGTAAAAGCAGTACAACAACAAGTGTTAAAAAAAGCAGGAAAGCTTAGCATGCATGAAGAGAAAAAGTTTATCAATGTAAAAGCTGACCACAAAATATATAAAGTGCGGTTTAATGAAATAAAATACATTGAAGGACTGAAAGAATATGTTTCTTTTTACACGGATGAAAAACGCATAATAGCGCTAGAATCATTAAAGAAGTTAGAGACACTACTCCCTGCTAACCAGTTTATGAGAGTACATAAATCGTATATAGTAGCTATTGATCAAATAAAAGCATTAGAGGGCAACTTACTTGAAATAAAAGATAAAAAAATTCCCATCGGTAAAACATACCGACAGGAAGTTGTAAAAAAAATTTTTGGCGAGGAGATTTAATCTTAAATACTACTCACTTCCATTTCTCTGTTAATTTTTTTTACTAAGCCCTGAAGTACCTTTCCTGGCCCTGATTCAGTAAAGTCAGTGGCGCCATCTGCTACCATATTTTGTACAGTTTGTGTCCAACGAACAGGAGAAGTTAACTGGCTTATTAAATTAGCTTTTATTTTTTCAGAATCTGTATAAGGCTTAGCATCTACATTTTGGTAAATTGGGCACTTAGGTGTTGCAAATTGTGTATTTTCAATAGCTGCTGCTAATTCTTCGCGTGCAGGTTCCATAAGTGGAGAGTGAAATGCGCCACCTACTGGTAAAACCATTGCTCTTCTAGCACCTGCTTCTTTCAATACCTCACAGGCCTTATTTACCCCATCAATAGAACCTGAAATCACCAATTGTCCCGGGCAATTGTAATTAGCAGGTACTACCACATCTTCTATTTGCTCACAGGCTTCTTCCACAACCTTATCATCAAGACCGAGGATAGCAGCCATAGTAGAAGGATTTTGTTCACAGGCCTTTTGCATAGCTTGCGCTCTTTTTGATACCAATTGTAAGCCGTCTTCAAAATTAAGGCTTCCTGATGCTACCAGTGCTGAGAACTCACCTAGCGAGTGCCCGGCAACCATCTCCGGTTTAAATGTCTTAGCGTCTAATGCGAGAATAACAGAGTGTAAAAAAACAGCGGGTTGGGTTACTTTTGTTTGTTTGAGGTCATCTACAGAGCCGTTAAACATAATTTCAGTAATTTCAAACCCCAGTATTTCATTGGCCTTTTCAAAATAAGATTTAGCTTTTTCTGAATTATCGAACAGGGCTCTGCCCATCCCTACAAATTGTGCTCCCTGTCCGGGAAAGATATAAGCTTTCATAAATACTGCTTTAAGTGAAAATTAGGGCGTAAATATAATAAGCTTCTTAACAAGAATTCAAAATTAGGGTTTGAAGTTAAAAGAGATATGTTATAAAAACAGTAAAGGTATATTCTAGGCTTTAAATGCTTTATACTCAAGATTATATATAATTTTTTAAAAGATGGAGACAAAAATTTGTCTGATTACTGGCGCCAACTCTGGTATAGGAAAAGCTTCGGCTATTGAGATTGCCAAAAAAGGTTATCAAATCGTAATGATTTGCAGAAATAAGCAGAAGGCAGAAGCTGCCCAAAAAGAAATAAGTCAACATACTACATTTCCTGTAGGATTGATTATATGTGATTTTGCTTCCCAAGAGAGTATTAGAGCTGCTGCTGCTGCTTATAAAAAGCAATACGACAGACTAGACGTGCTTTTGAATAATGCTGGCTTTATTGCCAAATCATATGCAAAAACAGTAGATGGTATAGAACAAACATTTGCAGTAAATCATTTAGGATACTTCTTGCTTACCAATTTATTACTCAACACACTTAAAAATACGCCAAATGCCAGAGTAGTGAATGTAGCATCAGAGGCCCATCGCTATACAAAGTTTGATATCAATAACCTTGAGATGCAAAAAGGATATAGCCACATGAAGGCTTATGGACTTTCTAAGTTGTGTAATATCATGTTTAGCAGAGAGCTTTCAAAACGCCTAAAAAGCACTTCTGTAACCAGTTACAGCTTGCATCCTGGTGTAGTCGCTTCTAACTTTTCTACTGAGATGAAAGGTGGTTTTGGCTTCTTATTTAAAATGGTAAAACCCTTTATGGTATCAAATGAAAAGGGGGCAGAAACATCAGTATTTTTAGCGACCGATCCGGGTGTTACTCAATTTTCGGGAAAATATTTCGCCAAAAAGACAATTAAAAAACCTGTTAATGATGCTGTAAATGATACACTTTGTAAGCAGTTATGGGAGAAAAGTGAAGAAATGACCTCTTTAACTAATTAGTGGACATAATTTTGGTCTTTAAAAAAGTAGATTGACATTTGATAAATAATGTACAGTGCATAATAATATTTAGTATTCTTTCCTGACTATCCATCCAAGAATTTTCCATTCATTGCGTTATGAACTAGCACAATTTTTTTACTAATAGGTATGTGTTAGGCATTTTTATGATACGCTTAATTTTTTTATTTACAATTCTTTTCAGCTATACTTTTACTGCTTCTTCGCAAAACTACGAATATGGGTTAGAGATTGCGGAACGCTATTTTGAAGAAGGGAATTACAAAAAAGCCCATGAGAAAATACAAAAAATTACTACCCAATTAAAAAGACAAAGAAAGGGTTTAGCGATTGTAAAAGCGCAAATGCAATCTTTAAAATACCTTATTGCATTGGCGGAGTATAGTGAGTTTGAAGCTTTGTTGGTTACTGTGCTAAAGAAAAAAGCATATAAGGGTGAAAACACGCTACTTTATGCTAAAGCTGTTTTAGATGCTTCATTGCTTTACATTCATTACTCAGATATTGTCACTGCTGCGAATTACCTTGAATTAGCGAAAGATCTTATAGAAGACATAGAAGCCGATAAAGATGGCAATAATAGGATTCAAGATACTTACTTTGCTTCGTCTCTATTAGAGGCTGAGATCCAAATCCATTATAAGCAAGGGCTTTACGATGATGCAAACAAGTTGCTACCTGCTTTAAAAGCAGCCAAATTGAAGAGAATAGTTAGTAAAGAGCTGTATTTTAATGAAGCTTCATTAAAAATAGAGGAAAGAAAATTGGATGCTTTTCAGTTAAAGAGGAGAAAACGAGAATATGCAGAAGTATTAATACTTGAAGGAAATTTACAAAGAAAAATCGGTAATTATGAAGTAGCAGATAGGCTGTTGAATGATGCAGCAGGTTGGATAAAGGCACAGCTAAATACCAAAGACCCTGTGTACATTCAGAAACAATACGCTGGTGCCTTACTAATGATAGACCGCGAAGAGAGCCCCCGAGAGATAAGGAAAAAGCTCGAAAAAATCTTGTTTTTGGCTGAGCGTAGATTGAGTTTAGTGCATAGCTTATATCTTAATATTCAAGAAACGCTAATAGATCATTATATCGCCACTTTCCACGGAAAGAGTAAGCTTGAACAATGGGAGATCAGGACAAATACTTCAAAGTATTTTGGTAAAGAAAATACCAAACATGTGGTTTCTACGAGACTAGATGCTAAAAAAGCATATTACGATAAAAATTTAATGTCAGCCCAGAACTTGCTAGATGGACTTTATGAAGACAAACAAGCTGTACCAGAAAACCACAGCGAAAGAGTAAAAATTTTGCAACAACTTTATGAAATTGCTTTGGCGAAAGAAGCATATCCTGACGCGTTGAAATATTTAAATGAATTAAGAAAAACACAAGAAAAAATTTATGGAGGGAACGCGCTGGCTGTATATTATACTGATATGGCATTGGCAGGCTACTACCTCAACTTTACCAATCAGTTTGAAACTACTGACAGTCTTTTAAAGGCGAGTTTTTACAATGTTATCTCCAAGAGAATTGTTCCTACACACACAGATTATACCCGTTTTTTATATCAGTTTGCTAATTATCATGAACTGAAAGGCGATTATAACCGCGCTAAAGATCTATGCCAACAAATAGTGGACATTAAAAAAGAAAAGTTTGGCGACGAACATATTAATTATGCTGCTGCACTAGATCGATTAATAAACATCGAGCTTTCAATGGGAGAGTTTAAACAGGCTGATAAAAACATTGAACAAACGCTCGAAATATTCGAATTGAATTTTGATAAAAAAATAGACGCCTTCGAATTTTCTCAAGCATTAGAAACAGCAGCAAGATATTATGCATTAATGGGGCTTTTTGATCAAGCAGAAAGCTTACTCTCACGTTCAAGAAGATTTTATGAACGAACAATAAATGCTGGAGTAAACTCTTCAGCTGTTGATGAATTGGCTTACTTGTACCTAAAAACAGAGCGCTTTAAACAGGCAGAAAGTATGCTGCAAGAGGCGGTAGATATTAGAGAAGAGAGATATGGAAGTACTTCACGTTTTCTTATAAAACCTTATAACCAATTGGCGAGACTCGCTAAGATTTACGGCGATTATGTACAAGCAGAAGATTTTGTAAATCGCGCACAAGAAATAACTGAAAGTATTTTTGGAGATAGTTCTTACCAAGTAATCGAAAGCTTAATCATTCATGCAGAAATTGATAATGCTATAGGAGATTACGATGGTGCAGAAGCGCTCATAAAAAAGGCAATTAGTATTGAAGAACAAGTACTGGGACCAGCACACATTCAGTTAGCAGATACTTATGCTCAGTTAGCACTTAACAAATTTTATAGTGGTGAAAATTTGGAAACTGTTGAAGTACTAATGGAGCGCTCATTGAGTATAATAGCGCAAAATCTTGGGGAAGAAAATCCGATTTATGCTGAAGCATTAAAAAATACTGCACTAATATATACGCAAAATAATAAACTTGACGAAGCGTCATCGCAGTTGGAAGCAGCTAACCGGATTTGGATAACTCGCCTAGCAACTGAAATAAATACTAATAGTGCTGAGATAGAATTGCTATTAGGTGATGTAGCGCTTAAAAAAGGAGAATATGACAATGCACTTAGCTTTTATAAGAAATCGAAAAAAATATATAACAAGATATTTAATAAAAACCACCCTGAGTATGTGGAAGCTACTGCAAGAGTAGGGCGAGGCTTCCACATGCTCGATAAATTTAATAAAGCTAAAAAATATACAGTAGAAGTATTAGATAACTACACAAACTATATTAATGAGTTTTTCCCTGCACTTTCTGATAGAGAAAAAGCGCGCTTTTGGAATAAAATCCGTAACGATTTTGAGTTCTTTAACAACTTATCTATTGCAAGAGCAGCCAAAAATAAGAATAAAAAATTATTAGCAGCGGTCTACAACAATACAATGAGTACTAAATCACTTTTGTTGAGTTCTTCTATAAAAGTGAGAAATCAGATTTTAAATAGTAATGATAGTTCGCTCATCAGCAGTTACAAAGAATGGACGGTTAAAAAGGAAACGCTTACCAAGGTATTGGCTATGGGAAATGAACAACTAAAAGAAGCCAATATAGATCCCAAAAAGCTGGAAAAAGAAATTGAAGAAGTTGAAAAAGAACTAAGTAATCGTTCTAAGATTTTCGATCAAACAGCACACCATCAGCAAAATAACTGGAAAGAAGTAAAAAAATCGCTTCAAAAAGATGAAGTTGCTATAGAGCTAATAAGGTATAGACATTTTAACCAAAGTTTTACCGATTCTATAGTGTATGCAGCATTAATTGTAAAACCCGATAAGAGAAAGCCTGAGCTTGTACTCTTGCCCAAGGGCAATTTGCTTGAGTCCAACTATTTAAGGTATTATCGTTATTGCATAATTTATAATATTGAAGACGAAAACTCTTATCACTACTATTGGAAGCCTATTCATGATCGCCTCCCCGAAAGTACTCGTATCTATTTATCTGCTGAGGGAGTTTACAATCAAGTTAATTTGGAAGCTATGCGTCACCCTGATGGTAACTTTGTATTAGATCATAATAATTTGATACTAATAAGCAGTACTTCTGACTTGGTTAAAAAAGAGGTTGAGAGCGATAAAAAAGTTCCGGATAATATTGCTCTATTTGGTAATCCGGTTTTTTACAAAGACTTATTAGCCAGCGAATTTAATAATTATAACGATAGACAAATTTCCCAATTACCTGGAACACAGGTGGAAGTTAACCGACTTGATTCTTTGCTAAATAATGAAGTGAGTGCAGTAACAGATATTTTCATCAATAAAAATGCTACTGAAGATAAGGTAAAGTCTATCAAGAGTCCTAAAATATTCCATATTGCTACACATGGTTTTTTTATGCCCGATGAAGAAAACCTAACAGATGAGAAAATTGGTGATAAGGCAGTAAATAATCCGCTTTTAAGGTCAGGTTTATTATTGAGTAATGCCGGCGATCTTATGGCTTCAGGTAATGTATTTGCTTTTAACAAAGCTCCCGGAGTATTAACGGCTTATGAAGCAATGAATTTGAGTCTTGATGAAACAGAATTGGTTGTATTGAGTGCCTGTGAAACAGGGAGGGGTGAAAATAAAGTGGGAGAGGGCGTTTATGGATTGCAAAGGGCCTTTTTGGTTGCAGGAGCAAAGTCGATTATTATGAGCCTATTTAAGGTTTCAGATGAAGCTACACAAGAACTAATGGTCAATTTTTACCGAAACTGGTTAGGTGTAAAAATGGATAAAAGAACAGCTTTTAGAGAAGCTAAAAGAGAGCTAAGAGAGAAATTTAATGACCCCCTATTCTGGGGAGCATTTGTGATGATTGGAAACATTTAGCATGTAAATCATTTTTTAATTACTACCAGCTACTTTAAATAGCCGTCTTTTTTTTAGCCTACCTTGAAAATGATAGATACGTATCAATTTTTTTAAGAAGAATTGATGT
>JBCDJE010000200.1:0-7261 GCA_038748185.1 Bacteroidota bacterium | reverse complement strand
TTTAGCTAAATTTACTCGTTTTCTTCATCACAATATTCAGCATACATTTATAAAAAATATGCTCTATGAGGCTTTTAAACTATTTTTTACAAAGCATGTGATAAAGTATGAGGGGTATAGAGAATTAAAAGTACATTTTACTGGCTCGATTGCTTTTTATTTTAATGATATTTTACGGTATACTGCTGCTGAAATGAATATTGCTTTGGGCAGAATAGTAGAATCTCCCATTGCAGGTTTAACATTGTTCCACGAGCAGCTATAAGAGGACTAAAAAGAAATATAATTTAGACATGAGTATAACAGAATCAGCATCTCATTATGACAACTTAGAGAGTATGTCACTTAAGGGCTTGCTACATAACATGAATAAAGAAGATAAATCTGTGCCTTATGCTGTTGAGAAAGCTATTCCTCAGCTTGAATCACTCATAGCACAGATTGTTTTGCGTATGAAAGAGGGAGGTAGGTTATTTTATATAGGGGCTGGAACTAGTGGGAGGTTAGGTATACTAGATGCATCTGAATGTCCTCCGACTTATGGTGTGTCACATGATATGGTGATTGGTTTAATTGCTGGAGGAGATAATGCTATTAGAAATGCTGTTGAATTTGCAGAAGATGACTTAGAACAAGCGTGGAAAGACTTAAATAAATATGATATCAATACTAATGATAGCTTAGTAGGTATAGCAGCTTCTGGCAGGACTCCTTATGTAATTGGTGGGTTAAAAGCAGCAAGGAAAGCAGACATACTTACCGGATGTATTGTATGTAACGAGAATAGTGCTGTAGCAGCAGCAGTAGCATACCCTGTTGAAATAATTGTAGGTCCTGAGTTTGTTACAGGTAGTACAAGGATGAAATCTGGAACAGCACAAAAGTTAGCCCTAAATATGATATCTACTTCAGTAATGATTCAGTTAGGAAGAGTAAAGGGTAATAAAATGGTAGATATGCAATTGAGCAATACAAAACTGGTTGATAGAGCAGCACTAATGATAATGGATGAACTTGGTGTTAACTTAAAAGAGGCTGAACATTTATTAAAAAAATACGGTAATGTTCGAGCAGCTATTGAAAATTATAAATAAGTCAAACACCGAAGATTTAACTATTGTAATCTACTTGACTATCTGGCTACTGAAATTTCACTTTCATCCCATTTAGGAATAATAATTTCAGTTAATACACCTTTATCTTTTTCATTATTTATATTGAAAGAAGCTTGCTGATGATAAAGCAAATCGAGTCTTTGGCGGGTGCTTTTTAATCCGTAGCCTTCTCTACGATCTTCTTTTGGGGCGTATTTCCCTGAATTACGAATCATAAGTTTTAAAAAATTCCCATCTACTTCAGTATTTATGCTAATCTCACCGCCGTTTTTTAAGCGTGAAATACCGTGCTTTATACCATTTTCTACAATAGTTTGTAACATCATAGGTGGTACTTTGTAAGTAAGTGCTGCTTCATCAATATTGTAATGCACCTTTAGCCGTTCTTCATATCGTGTACCTTCCAAGGTTAAATAATCTTTTACAATTTCCATTTCTTCAGCAAAAGGAATTACTTTTTTTTTATCCATCATTAATGAATTTCTCAAGATGTTGGAAAGCTGGTTAATAGAATTTTTGGCTTTTTTAGGGTCTTCATCTACTAAAGCTTTTACAGTATTTAGCGCATTAAAAATAAAATGTGGATTGAGCTGCGATTTAAGCTGGTTAAGTTCAAATTCGTTAATTAATGCTTCCCATTTTAGGTTTCGATTATAATTAGAGACATAATGGTATAAGAAATAACCAAAAGTCCAAAAGAAATAGAAAATAATGAGAGTGATAATATTATTGAGTATGCTACCAGTATCCATCACAAAACTTTCCCTATTAAAAATATAAGATGAAAGTAGTGTAAAGGGTGTTGCAATTATAGAAAGGAACAATGTAGCAAGAACTATACGTAGTAAAAGTTTGGCGAAAAGTAATTTTAACCAATTGTTTTTAATAATGATGTAGCGGTAGAAATGTGAGATACCAAATAAACATAACATGGTAAATGTGGTATCGATAATAGTTGCAGGAGAAGAACTACCTTGCTGGATAAAATAAGTGAGTAAGGTAAAAAGACCTACAAACATCCAAAAGCTAATTTGGCAAATCCAGTAGAGTACATTTTTATTGATGTTAAAATTTATAGGGAGTTTCATGAGTTAGTGGATAAAGCTTTTCACTATGCTACAATAGTTAAATTGTTTGAGATATGAAAATACTTTTTATTAGGCTTACTTTTAAAGTGATAAGAGGGCATAAAAAAAGGAACTTGATACTTTCTCAAGTTCCTTTTTGGAATGCTTAAAAGTCGTTCCGATTTAAGTCAGCTACTCCTCACCATTACCTTCGTCATTATCATCAATTGTACCTATAATGGTAACTGTTGTACGCCTGTTCTGCTGATGTTCTTCTTCAGATACAGCGTTTGGGATGAGAAACTGTGTTTCTCCATATCCTTTTGCCTCTATGCGTGTAGGATCAATGCCTTGTGCTACAAGATAGGCTACTGCGGCTTCAGCTCGTCTTCTTGAAAGCTTCATATTATAACCATCCCTACCTCTAGAGTCAGTGTGTGAGCCGAGTTCTACTCGAATTTTATCTCTACTTTTAAGATAGGCGACTAATTTATCCAGTTCTCTGGCAGCATCTGGCCTGATCTCAGATTCATCAAGATCATAGAGAATCCCCTCTAAAACAATTGTTGGTCTACCATTACCATCTTCACCGCCTCCATCTTCTATTTCCAAATCAGCAAATATATTTTGATACAGAATTACATCGGTTTCAAAAGTAATATTGGTAATCGAATCCACCAGTTCTTCCTCTGGAACGCCTTTACCAATGGTAGTAAAGAGCTTGTTTTCTGCAATATATGTTTCCTTATCTGCCACTACAGTGTAATCGAATCCAATATCTAATTTCAAATCGAATTTAAACCTGCCTGTAGAATCTGATTGAGTACTTGAAAGTAATCTTCCTCTATCATCGTAAAGTTTCATGGCTACATTAGGTAGCAAGGTGCGATTAATATCTTGTTCTACAAAACTGGTACCGGCAAGGTAATAATTTACTGTTTTGGTCTCAGGTGATTTATCTTCAAAATAAAAAATATCGTCATCGCCTTTAGCACCGTCAGTAGATCTATTTGAAGAAAAATAACCGGTCTTTGGAGTGGTTAATGTAAGTGCAAAATCATCAGCATTAGAGTTAATAGGAGCACCCATATTCATCACTTTTATCTCTCCATCCCTTCTAGTGGCTCTAAAAAGATCAAGACCACCTAAGCCAGGATGACCATCAGATGCAAAATGTAATTCACCAGCTTTGGTAACAAAAGGAAACATATCATTACCACGACTATTAATTACTTTGCCCATATTTCGCGGACGTGTCCATTGCCCATTCGCTTGTAAATCAGAACGAAAAATATCAATGCCTCCATAACCTCCTGCTCGGTTCGATGCAAAATACAAACGTTTTCCATCTGCTGTAAGCGCTGGGCAGGCATCCCAACTCTTAGAATTTTCACTACTAACCGGATATAAAATTTTTGCTTCAGACCACTGTTCTCCATCAAATGTAGAATAGTATAATTTTACATCCTGCACCATATCCCTTTTTTTGCCACTATTACTTCTTGCAAAAATCATCACTCTCCCATTTCTTGTAAAAGTTGGTGAAGCTTCATGAAAGCCGTCTAAATTAATAATTTCGTTAAAAGGAGTGGCTACTCCTGAGCAGTTATCATCTTGCTTTAAATCGTAATAGAACAAATCATGAAAGCCTTTTCCGGTGGCTTCGTAAACTAACTGACTATTTCGGTTGCTGGTAAATACCAGTTTATCGTTAAAAATGATGGGAGAGTATTCCGCACCTTCGGTATTTAAAGCATCACAATTCTCAATGGTTACGTATTTGTTAGGCTCAGCAATTTTTTCTACTTCTTTTAGCGCTGCTAATTCGTCTCTAGCCCTGCGTGTTTGTTTGTAATCAGTTCCTTCCTGCGCATATTTTGTAAATCCTTTCTTTGCCGATTCATAGTTACCCACATTTTTTAGGGCGAATGCATAATGATATAGTAAATTTTCATCATCAAGCTTTTTGCTCACAAAGGCTTTTCTATAATAGGGTTCGGATTCAGTCATTCTATTAGAAAGCCTGTAACATTCTCCTATCATATAATTCGCTTTGGCCTTCATTACATCGTCTTTGGTTTCGGCTAATAGCTTTTTATATTGAACCAAAGCCCCTTCATAATTCCCCTGTTTCATTTTGTTTTCGGCAGCCTTAAAAGCTGAAGCACAGCCAAAAAATATAAGTGAAGCTAACAATAAAAGTGTAGTATAGATTTTTCTGGTTGTCATGGGTATTTTTAAAAATTAATAATGCTGTTTCTTCAGTTAATAGCAAAATTGAATTGTAAGCTGTTCTTATGTGACAGAAAAAATAATTGAATAGTTGGAAAAGTTTCAACTACATTGTATTTCAAAAAATAGAATTTAAAAATTAATTCTTGAGAAGTTGTTTGATTTAGTGATAGGTTAATGCTGTCCTAATTTAATAAATAGAATGGAAATTATTTCTAAACGACTGCTTATATCTTAGAAAATCTTATAACGGGATTTAAAATAACACTTAAATACTTATGCTGCCATTAAATACTTTTTTAGCAGGTCCGGTTAGAAAAATATTTTTAAAACTACCTTGGTACTCTTCAAAGTTTACCCTAAGTGTTCCTCCTTTGGTCTTGATTTTTATATCCTTTTCACCAGTTTTTTCAGCAGCAAAAAGTGCTGCTGCAGTTACACCTGTACCACATGACCAAGTTTCATCTTCAACACCTCGTTCAAAAGTACGTACCAATAACTCTTTCCCTTTCAACTCCATAAAGTTAACGTTAGTACCATCATTTTTAAAAGTATGTCTTATGGTTTTACCTTCAGTAATAACTGGGTAATTTTCTAAATCTTCTACAAATTTTAAATAATGTGGCGATCCTGTATCAGCAAATGCATAAGTATCAAACTTTTCAACTTTTTCTACGTCTCCCATTTTTAAAGAAACCAATTCATCTTTTATAAATGCTTCATGCAGGCCGTCAACAGCCATAAACAAAGTTGTTTCTTTAAAAATGCCTAGGTCATGAGCAAATTGTACTGTACAACGTCCTCCATTACCACACATAGACCCCTGTTTTCCATCAGCATTAAAGTAAACCATTTCAAAGTCAGCCTCAGTATGATTCCGTAATAATATAAGTCCATCAGCGCCAATGCCAAACCTTCTTTGGCAAATATTGCTAACTAAATCATGATTATTCTGATCAAACTGTATTGACCTATCATCAATCATAATGAAGTCATTTCCTGTTCCTTGGTATTTAAAAAAGTCAATTTTCATAAAAGGTACAATGCTTGTTATTTTTAATTCCAAAAATAAATAAAAAGTTATGAATCTTGTTTTTAAGGCAGTATTGTGCTGTGCTTAAATTAATTATGAAGAGATGATTTTTTTTATCAGTAAGAATATTTCCTATCTAGTAAATTTAAATAAGAAAAGGTAAACGATAATTTGCCCTTGTAGGAAAAGAGGATATTGCTGGTAGTTACAGAAGAGATTTTTATGAAGATTAAATTATTTTTTTGTCGAAGATTTTTCGTCATCTTATTACTTGCTTTCGCTTTTCAATCGTGTAGTCCTAAAGTATGTCCTATACAACCAATTGAAAAAGGAGGGAGTGGTTGTATGGTTAGAGCGCAACATTATCATAATGGAGAACTTTACAGAGGTATGCCTTGGTGGAAATGGAGAAAACAACATCTGCGTTACGGAGAGAAAAACAAAGGTAAGGATATAAGCAAAAGGAAAATAAGAAGATCTAAGAGAGGGAAAAAGCCTTTTTTATATGGTTTGTTTAAGCGGAAAAAGGGCAGGAAAAAGAAAGTTTTAAATACGATGTAGGAAAAGGGCATTTAGTCTTAGAGTGTAGCAATAGGTTATACTTAATAGAATAAAACTAAGAGTACATCGAAAATGTGAAGCTGTAAAATGCGAATCGTGAAATAACACTCTTAAATGGTGGAAATTTGTACAACAATCGGCTTTACAACTCAACAGCTTCAAATTTTGCAAAAAGCAAGATGCACAACCGCACTAAAAAAACTTCAAGCACAAAAATTATAAAGTCCCTTTAGTACTAGGAATGCTGTTGCTTTGCGGGTCGCGTTTAACAGCCATACGAATTGCTTTAGCAAACGCTTTAAAAATAGCTTCAATCTTATGGTGTTCATTTTTCCCTTCTACCTTAATGTTTAGGTTACATTTTGCCGTATCAGTAAAAGATTTAAAGAAGTGATAAAACATTTCAGTGGGCATCTCACCAATTTTTTCTCTTTTAAAATCAGCTTCCCAAACGAGCCAATTCCTCCCTGAAAAATCAATAGCTACTTGTGCTAGTGATTCATCCATTGGCAAAAGGAAACCATAGCGGTAAATACCTTTTTTATTGCTTAAGGCTTTCAGGAACGCTTCACCAAGCGCTAAAGCTGTATCTTCAACAGTATGGTGTTCATCAATGTGTAAATCACCATCAACTTTTATTTTGAGGTCACAATTACCATGTCTTGCTATTTGCTCAAGCATATGGTCAAAAAAGCCAAGTCCGGTTTGGATATCAGCTTTTCCAGTTCCATCAATATTTAAGTCTATATTAATATTTGTTTCTGATGTATTTCTAACTACATGAGCAGTTCTTTCAGGAAATTTGAGATATTGATAAATTTGTTCCCAATTACTTGTACAAAGTATAGCTCCGTTCGCAATTTCATTGGAAAAATAAATAGCTTTAGCTCCTAAATTTTGTGCTAGTTGTATATCCGTTTTTCTGTCGCCTATCACATAAGAACTGGCTAAATCGTAATCGCCTTTTAAGTATTTTTCTAATAAACCAGTTCTTGGTTTGCGTGTTGGCGCATTTTCGTGTTCAAAAGTACAATCGATAAGTACTTCGGTAAAAATAATGCCTTCGCCTTCAAAGGTTTGTAGCATTTTATTATGTGCTGGCCAAAAAGTTTCTTCGGGAAAACTAGCTGTTCCCAAACCATCTTGGTTAGTTACCATTACCAATTCGTAGTCAAGTTCAGTAGCTATTTTATGAAGTGATACAATACTTTTGGAGATAAAAGCTAGCTTTTCTAGCGAGTCTACTTGAAAAT
>JBCDJE010000199.1:0-7275 GCA_038748185.1 Bacteroidota bacterium | reverse complement strand
TTTTTAAGTCTGTCGCTGATGTTGAAACAGCTGTTTTAGGAGCATATGCGCATATTGCCAATGAGCAATTTTATGGCCGTAAATTAGTTCTGAGTCTCCAACTGCGAAGTGATATGTCAGATATTGGTGACCGGAATACTCCAGGTAGGAGGCAACAGGTGAATGATTTCGATATGGATTCCAACAATGGAATGATTACAGCCTTTTGGCCTAGAGCTTATAGAATTATCGGTGCCGCAAATGCAGGTATAGCAGGAGTGGAAATTGTAGGCGGACAGAGTGAAAATGAGGATCTTGATGCCTTAGAAGCTGAAGCCAAATTTTTAAGAGCTTTTACATACTATCACTTAGTGCGTATCTTTGGAGATATACCATATATTGATTTCTTTATCAGTAATCCTGATGAAGTAAGAGATATTGCCAAGACTTCAGAAACAGAAGTTTATGCTAATATAATTGCTGATTTAGAATTTGCTAAAGCTAACCTACCAGATTCTTACGGCGGTTTAAGGTCAAGACCAACAAGAGGTTCAGCAGCGGCTTATTTAGCATCAGTGCATTTAACTTTAGGTAATGATCAGGAAGCTTACAACGAGGCAAAGTTTGTGATTGATAATAAAGATGCTTTTGGTTACGATTTAATGCCTGATTTTCAAGAATTATTCGATGGCAGCATGGCAGATGGTCTCGCCGAACATATTTTCATGGTAGATTTTTTAGGCCAGGTTACTGGTAGCGATAATCAGAACACAGATTGGATGGGACCGATAACGGGAATACGTAGTGTATCATTACCAAACACTAATGCAGGTTGGAGTGTGAGTGTTCCTGCTATGACAGTATTTGAATCTTGGGATGAGAGAGATTACAGAAGAGAAGTAAGCTTTATCGACTCTGCTTTTATCGGAGAAGATTTAGTTGGCTATGATCAATTTGCACCTAATCATGGTTCTCCTCGTCCACATCAAGGGAAATATTTCCGCCTTTGTGGTAGTCATAGAGGAGATTGTGGTCAGTCAGATAATAATTATTCTGCTATGCGCTATGCTGAAATATTGCTAATTGCTGCAGAAGCTGCTAATAATTTAGGAGGTAGAGATGCTGAAGTAATCGGATACATTAATCAGATTAGAGCAAGAGCTAGAAATTGGGCTGGAGTTCAAACTGATTTCCCTGAAGATGTAACGGCAGGAAGTGGTGATTTAACAGCCATTATAAGAGAGGAGAGACGGTTAGAGCTAGCATTTGAATTTAAACGCTGGTACGATATCAAAAGATGGGACATAGGTGATGAAGTATTTAAAGGCACCAACTCTCTGGAACCTCATGCCAATTTTGATGCAAGCAGGGATTACTATTTTCCATTGCCACAAGATGAGCTAGATAGAAATACCAATTTACTTCCGCAAAACCCTGGCTATTAATTATTTAATTAAACAAACAAATGAAGGGAAGGCTCAATATTGAGCCTTTTTCTTATTTTAGCATTTCCATTATCTATTTTTTGTTATAATATTATTATGAGAAAACATATTTTACGTCGTTATTTTATTTACATTTTACCTCTACTATTTCCTGTATTTTTTATCAATTGTACAGGCAGGGTTACTGAAGGAGATCAATCAAATATAGAAAACCAATCTGCAACTCATCAATTAGAAGAAGTACCAGCTATTTTAGCTGAGCAATTATTACTAGCACATCAGAATTATACCGATATTGAAAAAT
Source organism: Bacteroidota bacterium (assembly GCA_038748185.1). Taxonomy (GTDB): domain Bacteria; phylum Bacteroidota; class Bacteroidia; order Cytophagales; family Flammeovirgaceae; genus Chondrinema. Next base: position 5,547 of record JBCDJE010000199.1, on the reverse strand, counting down.
ATCCGCGGAGTGTTGAAAATGGTGAAACTGTTCTGGTGGGTATTAACGACTGGACGTCTGGTTTCTTTCCGGGATCACTCTGGTTAACGTATAATCTAACACAAAATGAAGCATTGAAAGATGCAGCTAAGTTACGCACTGCACCACTCGAGCCCCTAAAAAAGGTGACCCGTACCCATGATTTAGGTTTTATGTTGTATTGCAGTTTTGGAAGTGCTTTAAAAATAGACAATGATGCTTCAGCGAAAGAAATTTTACTTGAAGGAGCCAACTCATTAATTTCGCGATATAATGAAAATGTAGGGTGTATCAAATCGTGGGATTGGTCTAAAGAGTGGCAATATCCGGTAATTATTGATAATATGATGAACCTTGAATTGTTATTTTGGGCAAGTAAGGAAAGTGGAGATAGCACCTATTATAAAATTGCTGAAACCCACGCGTTGACTACTTTAAAACATCATTTTAGGGAAGATGGAAGTACTTGGCATGTAGTGGATTATGATACACTTTCCGGAGAAGTACTAGGAAAAGTAACACATCAAGGGATTGCAGATAATTCTTCTTGGGCTAGGGGACAGGCATGGGCAATCTATGGATATACCATGACTTACAGAGAAACTAAAAGAGAAGAATTTTTAAAACAGGCAGAACAAACTGTTGATTTCTATTTAAATCATCCCAGACTTCCTGAAGATTTGGTATCTTTTTGGGATTTTGACGATCCAGATATACCTAATGCACCAAGAGATGCCTCTGCTGCTGCAATTGTAAGTTCGGCACTTTTTGAATTAGCTAATTATGTAGAAGCTGGTAAAGGAGCAACCTATAAAGAAAAAGCTACTGCTATTTTAAAAAGTCTTGCTTCTGAGCAATATCTTTCAAAACCAGGAGAAAATAATTTTTTCTTATTGAAGCATGCTACAGGTAATTATCCCAAAGATTCAGAAATTGATAAACCTATTAATTATGCTGATTATTATTTTGTAGAAGCCCTCAGTAGATATTTGGGGAAAAGTATTTAGTTTCTTCTTTTTTAAACCTCTGTATAGCCTTTATTTATCTCTATACAGAGGTTTTATTTGTACTATCTATTGAATTTTGAATATATTACAAAATATTTTTCTTAATTGATAGTAACTGAAATGAGTAAGAGTTTTCATCATTTCAAATTCACATAAAAATTTTTAAAAGATGAAAATACCTTCTGCGAATGTCTTTCTTCTTCAAATGTTGGTTATGGTTACAGGTTTTATTGTTTTCTCGTCATGTAGTACAAAAAAAGAAAGCGAAGCTAAAACTATAAAACCAAACATTGTTTGGATCATGTTGGAAGATTGGGGTTACCAACTTTCATGCTACGGAGAGCCGGGTGTTGAAACCCCATATATCGATGCTGTAGCTGCTGAGGGTATTAGGTATACTAATTCATTTTGTACTGCGCCGGTTTGTTCACCCTCTCGCTCAGCAATGATGACGGGCTTTCATCAAAACTTTATTGGTGCCAATCAGCATAGAACTGCTGAAAAGTTTGGTTTTCCGAAAAAAACGCTTTCTAACCAAATTAAGCCTATTACACAATTATTACAAGAACAAGGGTATTATACTTGTTTAATGGAAAGCAATAAAACTGACCTTAACTTTACGTTTGAAGGAGAATTATTTAATGGTAAAGATTGGAAAGATAGGAGTGAGAACCAACCCTTTTTTGCTCAAATCACATTCCAAGGAACACATAGAAGATGGAAAAGAGATGTATTAGATTCCATTGATATAGCTGAAATTAGACTGCCTCCGTATTACCCACAAACCGATTTAGCAAAGCGTGATTGGGCCAATGGCCTGGAAGCTATGCAAATTGTTGATAGAGAAGTTGGTGAGATACTTGACAGACTAGAAAAAGAAGGTCTCAAAGAAAATACAGTAGTTTTTATTATTGGTGATAATGGGAGATGTATGCCTAGAGGTAAGCAATTTCTATATGATGGAGGCATACAAGTACCGATGATTGTAAGGTGGCCTGAGAAAATAAAAAAAGCAAAGGTTTCGGAGAATCTTGTTACCACACTAGATATAAGTAAAACGATTATAGACGTTGCAGGAGCTAAATCTGCTGTTCCTTTACATGGAAAAAATCTCTTAAAAGATGACTTAACTACTAGGAAATATATTTTTGCTGCTAGAGATAAAATGGATAGTACTTATGATGCGATGCGTGCTATCCGTTCAAAGGAATATAAACTTATTCATAATTTGATGCCTGAAAGGCCTTATTGTCAGTTCAATAGTTACAAAGAAAGGTTTTATCCGGTTTTAGCGCAGTTAAATGTAATGAATTTGGAGGGTACTCTTGACGAAGATCAGGCACAATTTATGGCTGCTTCGAAACCTGAGTTCGAATTATACGATCTGAAAAATGATCCATGGGAATTACAAAACTTAGCAGATAATATTGACTATCAAGAGGTTAAAGCAGAGTTATTATCAGAACTGAATCAATGGCGCAAAATGGTCAATGATCAAGGGGTTACTGAATCTTTTAGAAAAGGAGGCTGGTCTGCTGAATATCCAACAAGAACATTAGAACAGTGGGAAACTCATTTATCAGGGTTTGAGCCCTGGGTTTTTAGGGAAACAACTAGTAAAATGACACACCCTTATCTCAACAAGAAATAAATCATATCCTGTCCTTACTAATTGATACAAAACCTTCTTCTGTAGGATTATTTTTTAGTAATTGAAAGAATAAATCAAGGAAAACCTAATATGTTAATAAAATAAATCCTTTTTTTGCAGCATCATTTGAAATACTTAAATAATTAGAAGATATTTTTAACTAATATTTTTAAATGATGAGATCGATTTTAAAAGTAATATTTTTTAGTATAATTGTTAGCTGTGGTAGTACTGCAGATCAAAAAAGCGTCCAAGAAGAAGACCCACTTAAAGCAGAAGTAATTGCAATTCATGATGAGGCTATGGCTAAAATGGGTACCATGATGTCATTAGAACAGCAATTAAAAGAAGTAATTAGTACTACTGATGCAACTTTAGATTCAACTCAAATAAAAGATTACGAGAAATCTATACAAGAACTTTCAGGTGCTCATGATGCTATGATGGAGTGGATGCGGAATTTTTCTAAAACTTTCCCACATGAAACATTGGCAGGTGATGACCACAAAGGGCATCAGATGGGAACTAGTGAAAATGGTTCAAAAAGAACTGAAGAAGAAACTAAAAGACTCTTAGAAGTAGAAAAAGAAAAGGCAATTGCCTTAAGAGATCGAATAAATAAAAGCATCTCTAATGCTGAACTATTGATTAAAGATTAATTGAAATACTATGAAAAAAAGAAAATTTATAAAACAAATAGCAGCCTCTTCATTAGGAGCGGCTGTAGCTCCCTCAGTTTTACTATCTGCGTGTAGTCAAGCAACAAATGAAGGAAATGAAACTGAAAACGCTACTGTAGCAAATGAAGTAGTAAGCTTCAGTTTACCTGAGTTAGGCTACGAATACAATGCATTCGAAAATACGGTGGATGCAATGACAATGGAGATTCATTATAGTAAACACCACCAAGGTTATGTAAATAAATTTAATGCAGCCTTGAAAGAAGCGAATGTAACCTCTGGTGATTTGGTTGATATTCTTTCTGGTGCGAATATATCAACAGGTATTAGAAATAGTGGGGGTGGACACTTTAATCACTCTCTTTTTTGGGAGAGCTTGGTGGCTGGAGGCAGTGATCCATCTGAAACATTCTTAGCAAAAATAAACCAAACCTTTGGCTCTCTCGATGAATTAAAAAGCGCCATAATTAAAGGAGGAGGATCTGTTTTTGGCTCAGGATGGGTTTGGCTTATTCAAAATAATGCTGGTAATATGGAAATTACGACTACTCCTAATCAAGACAATCCGCATATGCAAGTAGCAAGTGTACAAGGAAAACCACTTTTAGGCATAGATGTATGGGAGCATGCTTATTACTTAAAATACCAAAATGTAAGAGGAGATTATTTGAAAAATATCATGGAAATTATAAACTGGGGTAAAGTTGCTGAAAGAGCAGGTATTGCTTAATCTTAGTTTTTATTTGATCATGAGAATAGATTTGCTTGAAGTTTTTTGAGCAAATCTATTTTTTTTTATAAATCCATTCATCAAAAAAAACCTCGAGGTTTTTCCCTGAAGATTCTTCAACTGTTCTTTGAAAATCGGCAGTAGTAACGGATTTTCCGTAATATTTTTTGCTATAAGCTCTTATTGCTTCCCAAAATTTTTCATCTCCTAATTCTTTTCTAAGCAAATGTAATACGTAAGCTCCTTTAAAATATACTAGGTTTCGTTCATCTGAAGTTGGGTTAATCCAATTTGCAAATACCAAAGATTTATCGATACCTTTTGCCTTAATTTTTTCATAGACACTATGATATGATTCAATGTCAGCTTGGTATTTGGCTTTGCCAAACCGATGCTCGTTATAAGCTGCTGACATAAATGTAGCGAAGCCTTCATTTAACCAGAAGTGCTTCCAGCTTTCACAGGTAATCATATTTCCCCACCATTGATGCGCTAATTCATGAGAAATAAGATTTGTCTCTGTGCTATCATTTAATACAAGTTGGCCATAAGTATCTTTCAGTATTGAGAAACCAGACATTTCCTGATAATGCTTACCAATTAGAATTTGGGAATAAGTATTTTGAATATAAGGCAAGCCGGATTTTTCTTCGAAGAAATCGAGCATGTCTTTGGTTTTGCTAAAAATGATTTGAAGTTCAGTAGGGCTATGACTTTTTGAAAAGTACTTTAACATTGTACGCTTGTATCTTTCTTCATGTTTATTAAAATCACCAATAACAAATCCGTAAGTATAAGCTGGTGATGCATAATCTTGCTTCCAGGAATAAAGCATTTTATCTTTCATTGCTGCTTTTTCGATAAGCTCACCACTCGCAATACAAGTTTTATCCTGAGAAATTAATAAATCAATTGCTAATGTCGCTTTATCATTAGGAGTGTTGTTACAAATCATCCATTCACTAGTAGAAAAAACGGTATAAACTTGTTCAGTTTCAGAATGGAAAACAACTCCACTTTTGGGATTTCCTGTATATTTTATTTGAATTTGGTTTTTATTGTTTGCTCTATCATTTAATAAGATGATTACCTTATTATCTTTCTGCTCGTATCCTTTAACTGTTTCACCTTTAATATCGGTTATTTGAAGAGCACCGCAATTAAAAGTAACTGCTTTAGCCTCAGGGTTAATAAGAAAATTTATAGTTACTTTTCCTTTTACTTGTCTTTTTTTTATGTCGACTTCTATTGTAGTTTTATAGTGAAATACATCAGGCTCAAGGTTTTTATGTTTAGTTTGAGAAATAGCAGCATTAATCAATAAAAAGAATGTGAAAATATTAAGGCTTACTATTTTAAGAAGCATTTTACTTTGATTTGGAATGGTTTAAATATAGCCTTTTACTTAAAGAAAATAAATCAATTTAGGTTCTATATGATTTTACTTGAAAAGACATTTAA
>JBCDJE010000198.1:0-7276 GCA_038748185.1 Bacteroidota bacterium | reverse complement strand
TATTGTAAAAAAATATGTGGATTTAATGGAAGGTGAAGTTTGGTGTGAAAGTGAAGCAGGTTACGGAGCCTCATTTTACGTTGCTTTACCTAAAGCAAGACTAACAATTTAATTTATACTTTTAGAATCATTTTTGATGCGTATTGTACTTTTATTATTTACCATATCTTTAACTGTACTATCAAATACATCTGCAGTAAGTTCTATTTATCCTAACTCTTCTGTTTCAGATACTATCCAAGAAAAACAATTGGCATTAGAAACAGCAATGGATAGCCTGGCAGATATTATTCTCGATTCAGGTGCTGCGCCCGGTTTTCAAGTGTTGGTAGCTTATAAAAACCACACTTTACTTCATAAAGCTTATGGGTTTCACACTTACGAGAAACAGAGAGCAGTAAGGCTGAATGATGTGTACGATTTAGCCTCAATTACAAAAATTGCAGCATCAACAGTTGCACTAATGAAATTGCATGAACAAGGGAAAGTTGATCTTGATACAAAATTGAGTAAATATTGGCCTGATTTTGCAAAAACGGCTAAAGAAAATATCACGATACGAGAAGCTTTAGCACATTATGCCCAATTACAACCCTATATTGTTTATTGGGCAAATACAGTAAAGAAGCGTGGTGAGTTTAAATGGTTTACTTTTAAGGCTGATTCTTCTGCACGCTTTCCTGTTAAAGTAACCGAGGGTGTATATTTGCATAGAAATTACAGAAAGAAAATTTATGAAGCCATAAAAAAGTCTCCACTACTTTCTGAAAAAAAATATGTGTATTCTGGACTTTCTTTCTTGCTATATCCTGAAATAGTAAAAATGCTTAGTGGAAAAAATTTTGATATTTTTTTAAAAAAAGAGATTTACAATCCATTAGGGCTAACACACTTAGGTTTTAATCCTGAAACATTTCTAGCTAAAGAAAATATCGTTCCTACTGAATATGATAGTTTATTTAGAAAACAATTGATACACGGTAGTGTACACGATGAAGCTGCAGGCATGATGGGTGGCGTTTCAGGAAATGCTGGTTTGTTTTCTAATGCGGCAGACTTAGCCCGGCTTATGCAAATGCTTATGAATAAAGGTGTTTTTAAAGATAAACAGTTAATAGATAGTTTAACAGTGAAAACGTTTACTTCCTATCAATATGCAGAAGATAGCGTGCGCCGTGGATTAGGTTTTGATAAACCAAAACTAACTGAAAAAGAAAAAGGTTATGTTGCCCCTTCAGCAAGTGCAGCGAGTTTTGGGCATTCGGGTTTTACAGGGACATTTACTTGGGCTGATCCCGAACACCAATTGGTAGTTGTGTTTCTTTCTAATAGAGTATATCCAACCAGAACTAATAGAAAAATATATCAATTAGGTATTTATCGTAATTTCCATCAAATGGTTTACGATGTATTAGCAATCAATTCAGATAATTATTCTCAATAAAATTCAATGAAAATGAAAACGATGATCCTACTGTTATTACCCATTTTGTTTTTTTCTTGTAATGCAAAGAAAACGGAAGAAGTAGTTGAAAAAAGTAATGAACCGAAACCAAAAATAGAAGAAGCTTTTACCCCTATCTTCAATGGAGAAAATCTTGATGGATGGAAAATATATGGCACTGAAAAATGGTATGTTGAAGATGGATTGTTGGTATGTGAAAGTGGTCCTGATGCACAATACGGTTACTTAGGTACTGAAAAAAACTATAAAAACTTTGAATTAGTTTTAGAGTTTTTACAAGAAGCCGATGGGAATAGTGGTGTATTTTTCAGATCGAAAATTGAAGGAACAAAAATTTCAGGTTGGCAAGTAGAAGTGGCACCTCCTAACCATGATACTGGCGGTGTGTATGAGTCTTATGGAAGAGGTTGGCTAGTGCAAATCCCTGATGAAAATGAAGGGCACCTAAAAATGGGAGAATGGAATGAATTAAAAATAAAATTGGAAGGAAGTAATGTAACTACTTGGCTCAACGGAAATGAAATGGTGAATTTTGATGATGAGAAAATTGGCGAGGCAAATGGCTGTATCGCACTTCAAATCCATGATGGAGGCGGCATAAAAGTGAAATGGCGAAATTTAAAGTTGAAGGAGTTGTAATACAAATATACTCTATCTAGCTAATATAGCATGTTTGTAATTTAAATAGTTCTACTTCTTTACCTAAGAACATGACAAGAAAACAATTTATTGAATTCTTTGAAGAATTTAAGAGTGACTTTGAGCAGAATAAACATTAATGGGAAGATAAAACTATTGAAGACTTTTTAGGAATAATGATAGCATATACAGAAGATATTCAAGAATACTATGGTAATTTGAATATGAAAATCAATGCAGATGAAGTTACTTGGGAAAATTTTGAAACTATACTTAGAGGCGCATTCGTATATGAATAAGCTAGTATAGTATAAATCCTACATTCACTTTGATAATCGCATTTATGAGTATTTCTATATGATTTTCGAACTTGTTAAAATGTTACAATTCATTGATTTCCAATATATTACAAGCTAAATAACTAAAAGCCGATTTACGTATCTATTTTACTACTGACTAATGTGCTTCGACAGTACAATTGCTAAAAAAGTGATTCAAAAAAAATTGCGCTTTCAAAATCAAACCAATTCCGACTTTTCTAATTTCTTTTGAAAAGTGATAGGAATGAAATCTTCTGTGGGCATACCTATTTGCGTTAACACCCATTGTTCGTCGTAGTCCGAAACAATTTTTTTGATACATTCTACACGGTTTTCCTGATTCTCAGTGTCACAGTCTTCCCATCTGAAAATTTCTACTTTATAATAGTAGCTGGTTTTTTTTCCATTGATTTTCACATCTACTTCTATCTCATGTTCTCCAGGAACATTTGGAATTTCTATAGCAATTGATTTCATAGGTAAAACTAATTTACATTAAGTGAATAAGTTGGTGGTATTAGTGAATAACAATATCAATACCACTGTTAAAACACTAATTATCAGGTGGTTATGCTTATGTCTTCAATCCTTTCTGTCCGTGAACGGGCAAAAGTGTTCGCCCTGGTACAATTCTAATATTTCAGATTTTTAGCATTTTACAATTCAGGTTCGCTTTATTACAATTCAGACCTATTTTTTTACAGCTTACAAGCTTAGGTATTTCTAAAAAGATGCTACCTAGTTATAAATTAAAATCAATAACAACACTCACCGAAAAAGGACGATTCGCCTATTATAATAAACTATCCTATTGTGATCGTTTTAAAGCAGGTATTTCATTCAAAACAGCGTAGTCTTAAATAATAATAGTGGCAATTGTAAAATGTACTTGAAGGAAAAAGCACTCAGCAAAAAAGTAACAGGAATTTTAACATAATTTTATTAAACAAAATCCAATTTTTTCGATTGATAATCATTGAAATATTTGAACATATATTTTTTAGTCTCAAAACCTCAATAATGAAAGTAAGTGTCAAACTGCTACAAATATTTTTATTTATTTCTCCCTTATTTTTCAGCTCAACCGCTTATTGCCAAGGAAAACTTACCATTAGTGGTTATATAAAAGACCAAGGTTCCGGTGAAACACTCATTGGAGCAACCGTTTATGTGGAAGAAATTGAGAATGGTACAGTCTCTAATGTTTATGGTTTTTATTCCATATCCTTAGATCCTGGAGAATATACTGTCAATTACAGGTATGTAGGCTATGAAAGCCAAGTGAAGAAGATTGTTCTAAATGAAAACACAAAGGTTGATATCGAACTAGGAGAAGCAGGAGAACAGCTGGAAGAAGTAGTAGTAACTGCTGAAGCCGAAAATGCCAATGTGACTAGTTTGGAAATGAGTGTTAACAAATTAGATATAAAGACTATACAGCAGATTCCCAGTCTTTTAGGAGAAGCTGATTTAATTAGAAGTATTCAACTATTACCAGGAGTGAGTACTGCTGGTGAGGGAGCCTCTGGATTTAATGTAAGAGGCGGTGGAGTGGGACAGAACTTAGTACTGCTAGATGAAGCACCTGTTTACAACTCTTCGCATTTATTAGGTTTCTTCTCAGTTTTTAACCCCGATGCTGTAAAAGATGTTAAACTGATTAAAGGAGGTATTCCTGCACAATACGGAGGTAGGTTGTCATCTATCTTAGATGTTAGAATGAAAGAGGGAAATATGAAAAAGTTTTCTGCTTCAGGAGGTGTTGGAACGATATTCAGTCGCTTAACTTTAGAAGCTCCTATTGTGAAAAACAAAGGTTCTTTCATTTTAGCCGGAAGAAGATCTTATGCTGATATTTTGGCTAGACCATTTACGGCGAGTACTTCATTTTCTGATGCAGCGCTTTACTTTTATGATGTCACTTTAAAAAGTAATTACAATATTGATGAAAAAAACAGGATTTTTCTCTCAGGCTATTTTGGTAGGGATGTTTTCAATTTCGATGAAGGACAGGGATTTTCTTGGGGAAATACGACCACAACTTTGCGTTGGAATCATCTTTTTAATGAACGTCTTTTTTCTAATTTAACTGTGTTTTACAGTGATTACGATTATGCGCTTAAATTTGGCGATGATGGTGAAGATGAATTTAGTTGGGACTCTAGAATTATCAATTACAGCATAAAACCGGAATTCACCTATTACCTTAATCCCAATAATGAGCTAACTTTTGGTGGACAAGCCATTTTTTATGATTTTAAACCTGCCGAAACCTCAGCAATTTCTGATGGTGAAGTAGGCTCAATTACACTAGATGATAAATATGGCTTGGAATCGGCCTTATATATAGCCAATCAGCAAACGTTAAGTCCAAAACTTACTTTGCAATATGGGCTAAGGCTTTCTATGTTTAATTACTTAGGTTCGAGCACTGCCTATGAGTTTGATAATCCGGAAAGAGGAGAAAGAAGAAATCCTATTTCATCGCAAGAATTTGGCGGTTTAGAAACCATTGAGCGATATATGAACCTTGAGCCAAGGTTTAATGTAAAGTATCAATTGAATGATAATGAATCCATAAAAGCAAGTTACAATCGCATGGCACAGTATATTCACCTTATTTCGAATACTACTGCTTCTAATCCACTTGATGTTTGGACACCCAGCACGAACAATATAGCACCTCAAAAGGCCGATCAAATTGCACTTGGGTATTTCAGGAATTTTAAAAAGAACCAATATGAAGCTTCGGTAGAAGTTTATTATAAAAAAATACATGACTTGGTTGATTATATAGATGGAGCAGATTTACTCATTAATGAATTTTTAGAAGGTGATTTACTTGCAGGAGAAGGTAGGGCTTATGGAGCAGAATTCTACCTAAAGAAAAACACAGGAAAATTTAATGGTTGGATTAGTTATACACTTGCCAGATCGGAAAGACTTGTAGAAGGCATAAATAACAATGAGTGGTATGCCAGTCGTTTCGATCAACTGCACAATTTGAGTGTAGTTGCCTTTTATGAGCTTAATGAGCGCTGGACTTTTTCAGGAAACTTTGCTTATAACACTGGCACACCAAATACTTTCCCTAATAGTAGGATAGAGGTACAAGGTTATGTTATTCCACATAGTAATAATGAAGCCCGCAATAATGTACGTATTCCCGATTATTACCGCTTAGATTTTTCTGCAACTTTATACCGCAAGAAAAAACCTAATAGAAAAAATGATTCTAACTGGGTATTTTCAATATACAATGTTTTAAACAGGGAGAACCCTTTCTCTAATTATTTTACTGTATCTGATGAGTTTAGAAACTCTAGAGAAACCCAGGCCTTTCAAGTAGCTATTTTTGGCTCAATTATACCAGCAGTGTCATATAACTTTAAGTTTTAAAATGATGAAAAGATTTTTTAATATAGTATTCTATCACTTTATATTGGTAAGTTCGATAATTTCTATTCAGTCTTGTGAAACAGAAATTGAACCTGAATTAGCAGCACTTGAACCACTCATTACGGTTGATGCTTGGTTAAATAGCATGTCTGGTGAACAGGTTATTCACCTTGCTAAAACCACCGCATATTTCGATTCAAGTGAACAACCTAAAATAAGTGGAGCATCAGTTAGTGTTAGCGATAATGCAGGAAATACTTTTGTTTTTGATGAGGCTGAACCTGGAAAATACACTTGGGCGAGGGCTGACTCTTCCTCTTTCATCACACTTAATACAAGCTATAATCTCGAAATCGTTTATGAGGGTGATTTATATACTGCTGTTTCTGAAGCAAGAAGATCTCCGGTAATAGATTCAATAATGGTAGAAAGAAGGGAAGAAGAATTAGGACAGCCTGAAGGGTATTATGCCCAATTTTTTGCCAAAGACTTTGAAGGAGAGGGGGACACTTACTGGATAAGAACCTATAAAAATGATGAGTTTTTAAGTAAGCCTTCTGAGATAAATATTGCTTACGATGCTGCTTTCAGTGCTGGGGGTAATTTTGATGGTTTTACTTTCATTAATCCAATAAGAGAAGGTGTAAATCCATTTGATGAAGACGAAAACGAGGAAGATTTATCTCCTTACGTTCCTGGAGATCGAATAAGGGTTGAGATTTGGTCTACTACAGAGGAAGCTTTTTATTTCTTAAGTGATGTAGCAAATCTTACTAATCGTGAAGGTGGTATTCAAGCACTTTTTGAATCTCCTATCTATAATACCACTACTAATGTTCTTGTAAATAACGAAGAAAGTGATAAAGTAGTAGGTTTCTTTAACACCTCTATGGTAGAAAGCATGGAAAAAGTGATAGAAGAAATAACAGAGTAAAATGAAAGTCGTGCTCATCCTTCACGACTTTCTCAGTTTTTATTAAAAAGTAAGTACTATACAAAGAAACCTGATATCAGTAAGAGATATCCTATTATGAATACCGCTCCCATCATAATGGCAAGTGAAATGATTGGTTCATATTCCTTTTTAAAAATAGATTTTATACCAAAACTTTCTCTTTTATGTAATTTTAAATTCCGCTTAATAGTCGTTTTTGGTTCCATAAGGCTTAACTTTTAAATCTAATACAAAAGATTACTCTTTTCTAACACATTGTAGAAATTTGCACTGTTAAGTAATCGATAGGTTGTAGTAAAAAAGGTATATGAACTAATTGTGAATAAAAGTTAATAATTTTTTTTTACAAAGCCTATCCTTATTAGTGAAAAATATCTTCTTATCTAAATTTTATGAGAATAGTGCAATTTTTTAAATAGAATTAGCTATTAACAACAAATTAATAAAATAGCAAGGCGAATATTTTTTGATGTGTAGGTTGTTTTGAGAACTGAAAAT
>JBCDJE010000197.1:0-7289 GCA_038748185.1 Bacteroidota bacterium | reverse complement strand
GCATTTTTCTCTTTACAAACACCTGCAGTGAGTTTATAGTCAAACTTCAAATCTCCATCTTCTACATGACTGTTAAAACTGTAATTCTGGATATAGCCTGCATTGTCTTGCTCAGCTAATTTACCAATTGCTAAATCATGAGTGGAAATGAGTCCGTGTGCATTCAATTTTCCCAGTTGCTTGATCAAGGAGACTGCCCCTGTATGTCGATCTTCTGAATTTGTGCCTTTCAAGATTTCATCCAACAAAAAAAATACAGGTTCCTCGCTTTTTTCAATGAGTTCAAGTAATTGCCTTAATCTCAACAATTCTGCATAAAAAGAAGATTTCCCCTGCGAGAGATTGTCTTGGGTTTGCATACTTGAAAAAACATGCAAGAAAGGTAACTCTGCTTCTTTGGCACAAACCGGAGCCCCCATTAATCCCAATACCATATTGATTCCTACTGTCCTCAAAAAGGTGCTTTTACCTGCCATATTAGAACCAGTAACCAAAATTATATCATCCGATTTTATGGAAATATCATTACAAACCCTGGTGTCTGGTTCAATTAATGGGTGTCCTAAATTTTTGAATGATATAGTGCCAGATTCATCGATAATCTTCGGAAAAGTATATTTGGGATGGGAATAAGAAAAAGCAGCCAAGCTTGATAAAGCCTCAAAATAACCTACAGCTTCTACCCATCCTCCAAAAAAAACAGTATTTCGGTCTTTCCAACCTTCTAGTCTAATTAAAAGAAAAATATCTAGTAAAAACAAACTATTTAAGATAGGATAAAAGTAATTTGCTAAAGAGGAATGTCCTGTATCTAAAAAATCTAAACTTTCTCTTAATTTTTTAATTTCTTTTGCAGGATGTAATCTATCTTTTTTTAGAATATGTTGAAATTCTTTAAGTCTCTTATGAACAAAGTCCTCTTTTTCGATAGAAGCTAATAGCGATTCTACTCCCCTTAGTTCATTGGAATCATGTTTAGTCTTTTTTACCAGCTCTATTATCTTTTTTTGAAAAGACCAATTGAGTATTGTATTTACTAGCAAACAAACTAATACCGGAGTGGAGAACTGTAATAGTATTTTATAATCCTCAGAGAGTAATACCTCATAACTATTGGCAATAAAATAAAAGAGTGAAAAAAATGATAGCACTGCCATGACTAACTGAATGACAGATAATTTTAAACACATAGCCTTAGATAAAAGAGAGGGTGCTTTCGTCCATTCAATCAAATCATTCACATAATTCAGTTTTTTTACTTTATGCACATGTCCTTTAGCTTGAAAACTTTGCCGCCAATCTATTTTCTCCGCTAATTCTTTTACAGATACTTGGTGATTATGAATAGTTCGCTTACTTAAAGGATTACTTAGCCAATCTGCTAATTTCATTTTCCCTACTTGAGTATTGGTTCGGTTGAGTAATTGAAAAAGGGAGTACTCTCCGAAAATAGCTAAATCAGAGGTATAAGGGTGCTCGTGGTTAACGAAATCCTTCCCCTCTTCAAAATCGACTAGTTGAAAAGATAGTCTTGAAAGTTCATCTTCATTAATTTTAACTAATGCGGCATAATAAGCTTCCAAATATTGTATCTTGTTATGATATTTAAGTATTCCTAAGAAGACTATAACTGAAAACACAGCAAAAACACCCGATTCTATTTGAAGCCTTTCATTAGCCAAATAGATGATGAATACGATAGAAATTGCAAAGTGAATAATCCTTACTAAAGAGAGTACTTTAGACCTTTGGGTAAATTTCTCAAATGCTTTTCTATAAAGGTTTTGTTTGCTTTGAAAAATATTTTGAGGATGTGAATAAGAATCAGCCATCTGAGCTAAGGTAATGGTTCAAATAAACCTTGAAATTATATTTATTTTTTTGAATTGACCTCAATTTATCGATTCATCTGAATTACATTCTCTTTTTTAAACTATCTAGCGTTGTTTTATCCAAAGCCTGCACTTTATCAGCCCAGTTGTCATATAACCTTGCCAGCTCAGCAACTTTATCAGGATGTTGTTTTGCCAGATTATGCTGCTCAATGGGATCCGTTTTCAGATTATACAATTCCCATTCATTTAGGATACCTTCACCAAGGACTTTATATGCAGCAACCAGTTTCCAATCACCCTGCCTTACTGCTTTGTTAAACTGATGTTCCCAAAAAAGCTGTTTATGACCTGTATGTTCCTCTCCTACTAAACTTGGAAGCAAGGAGATTCCTGAAGTAGCCGTAATATTTCTGTTGTTAAATGTTTTGGGATATGATGCATCGGCTAAATCCAATACAGTAGGCATTATATCCATAATATGTCCAACAGTATTATCATTGATTTGTCCAGCTTGTATTTTATTTGGATAGTGGGCAATGAAAGGTGTAATAATTCCTCCTTCATGCAGAAAGGATTTAAAATAGCGGTAAGGTGTATTACTCACATTAGCCCATGGTGGCAGATAAGCAGGAAATGATCTTACAGAGCCGGGCTCCCCATCTTCAGGATAGATACTCCAAGGCCCTGTAGGATCTTCTTGACAAGCGCCGTTGTCACTCAAAAATAAAATAACGGTATTTTCTAACTGATTACTTTTTTTCAAGGCTTCTACTACCTTACCCACGCCTAAATCCAGCCTGTGCATTACAGCCGCATATAGTTCCATTTTATTTGCCCAGGTAAATTTGGCAGAATCTGACAGGCTTTCCCAAGCTGGCACTGTTTGAAAACGTTCGGAAAGCATCGCTTCAGGTGATATAATGCCCAAATCAACCATACGTTGGTGTCTGATAGTTCTTATACTATCCCAACCAACCGCATATTTACCTTTGTAAAGGGCTATGTCTTCAGGTTTAGCATGCAAAGGCCAATGAGGTGCATTATATGCTAAATACATGAAAAAAGGTTGTTTGGTGTTATGCCTTTCTATAAAACTTGAAGCCGAGTCTGAAAAAGTATCAGTAGCAAAAAAGTCGGAATCAGTATGATATGGCTTTCCGTTATAGGTCATTCTTAAAGTATCTTGATTTCGCACCCAAGGCCATTGGTTATAATAACTCATAGCCCCTTCTATTAAGGCAAAATACTCGTCAAAACCTTTATTCCCAGGGCGATAAAGTGCTTCACTTCCTACATGCCACTTCCCTACCTGATACGTTTTATAATCTTCTTCTTGTAATACTTCTGCTATTGTAACGGCATTTTCTCTAATTTTTCCGCTATAGCTTGGCACACCTAAGTCTTTGTTCTGATGCCCCATACCAGCCTGATGTGGATATAACCCTGTAAGCAAAGAAGCTCTTGAGGGACAACATCGAGCAGCATTATAAAACTGCATCATACGCATCCCGTTCATCGCCAAAGCATCAATGTTTGGGGTAGCTATCTCGCTGCCATAACAGCTAAGATCAGAGTAACCCATATCGTCTACTAAAATAATGAGCACATTAGGTCTTTGAGCAGCTTCCGAAATGTGTTGATTAGTTGTTTGGCAACTTGTTAGGAAGCCAAAAAATAATGGAACAAAAAACTTTGCATATATATACTCCTTGTATTGCATGTTATAGTTTAAGTGTTTTTTCAAATGTTATTTCTTCCCCTTTCCAAATAAATATACCTTTTGCACCTTCCGGGATTTCAATATCTCCTTTTAAATCGTTGCCCTCTTTGGTGAGGTCTATTTTTATCAAGCCTGAATGATGCGGCATTTCAATATTTAAAGAAGTGATTTTATCCAAAGAAGGAGCAATACGAATTATATTAAAACCCGAACTACCCGGCGTAATACCAGCAATTAATTTTAGAAAATGATAATTAGGACTTGCTCCCCACCCATGACACTCTGAACGACTTTTGAGTCCGGTCTCAGGCCAAGTTGTTACTCCTGCTTCCATGGCTTCTTCCCAAATATCCAGGTGTTTCAAATAATCACTTCCCCAACCTGCTGTATGTAAAGCTTCAGATACATAAAAACGCCAATATAGCGTGGCTTTTGTCATCTCTTCATTTCCAGTCAATACTTTTTGTATTATTTCTTTGGCAGTTTCTTTTGTTACTACTTTAGTAATGATACTCAAACAATTGGTATGTTGAGAAAAGCCTATTTTTTCTGAGGTATCAGCAAACAAGCCTTTTTCTTTTACCCAATATTTTTCACGTATCAGTGTCTGTAGTTTGGCTATTTGGTCATCGTATTGCTGTACAAAATAATGCTCCCCTATTTCTTCTTCTAGCGCTCTAGCCCATTGTAGTGCCAACAAAAAATGTAAATCTACCAAAGCGGAATAGCCTTGGGCATCCACAGGTGCTTCTCCTTTTTTAAAAGTCCAATCTACAAAGTTATGGTATTCAGGGTAGTGCACACTTCCATCTTCCCTCGTTCTCTTAAAAAATGAATTAAGAATAATGCGTGATACAGGAAGTTTTGCACGGATAAATGCCGGATCGTTGAAATACATCATATAGTCATACAACATGCCAATCCATATAAGGGAAAAGTTAGGAATATAGTAGGTACTATTAGCTGGGTACCTCGCACTTAAGAAACCTTCACTATTTACTGACCAAGAGAATTGTTCAATCGCATTTTTACCTAGTTTTGAATCTCCAAAATTGGCGTAGCCAACTAGTGCTTCAATACGTGAATCTCCTACAAATTGAGTTTCCTCATAGTATGGACAATCCATCAAAGTTTCGTGGGCGCACAGTTGGGTAGTTCTATTGCCTATTTCCAACATTTTTTGGATGTTCTCATTGCTAATGGGCAGATTTTCCCCCTCCACCTCAAAAGTTGCTTGTTTTTCAAAAGGATAAGCTGTAAAAATTCCTCGAATGTCATGTATAGTAAGTGGCTCTTTCTGCGTCTCAATAGTTACTTCAATGTACCTAAATGCCCGCCACCACAAAGGACTAAATACCCTATGTGAGCCACCACCAGAAATAAATTCGTCGTGGTATCCATAAAAGGTCTTACCTTCAATTTCATTCCTGTTTCCTTTATCCCTATCCTTTAATTTGCCTTTTGTAGGGGCTTCAGAATACTTGAAAATAATTTTTGCTCCCTTTCCTTGACTAATTTCCAATTCGGGATAAGCCGTAGTTAAAAAGGTTTGATCAAGTACAAAACGTGCTTTCGAATTAGCAGCAACTGTAAAATCGCGGGGTTCTTTTGGGAAATTTTCAGGTATGTCTACTCCTTCTGCTAGTCTTACTTTTGGTATCCTTTGCAAATTGAGTTGTTCCATTGGAATTTCCCTTGGCATGAGCTTCCACCTTCCTGCCCAAATACATTTTTTTGGTTTAGGGCTTTCAATCTCAAAAGCAATTTTCCATGAGGTATCGTCATAATCAGCCTTTTCCCAACCCCATAAATATTGGGTCCCATCTATTTTCTCTTTCGAGCCAGCTCCGTAATAGCCTCCTATCTGTGCTTTGTCAACCGGATTTTCTAATACACCAGGATTAAAAGCAGCTTTCCAGGTTTTATTGGTGTTTAATGCTTTAAATTTCTTATCAACAGCACATAATACAAAAGCAGTTGTAACAGAAAATTGGGCATCGGGAGGGTTAGCCCCATAATTCCATACAACAGCAGCTAAAGTGTTTTCACCTTCTTTTAGGAAAGGAGCAATATCAGTGGTTTCATAATACCAATGCTCTATATCACCACGTAATGGTCCCCAAGTAACTAGCTGCCCATTTATATACAATTTATAGCGGTTATCTCCTGAGGTATAGATGAAAAGGCTATCAGGTATCTGTGCCAATTCAAACTTGTGGCGAAAATGAAATACACCAAAATCTTTTTGAGGACCTGAAACAGCACGTATCCAACTGGCTGGCCAAATATCATCAGGATTAATCTTTTGTGCTTGGGTTGAAAAGTTAGTCAGGATGATACATACTACTCCAAAAAATATCCGATTTAAAAGCATAAAAGTGGCAAGAGTTATTAAATCTACATTAGTAATGATACACTTAATTATTTCATCATTACTTAATATCTGATCTTCTAAATCTAGCTATATTTTCTTGAGGAAATATGTCATCCCCTCTTGGTTATGTTTGTTTGAGCATCAATGAGTAAAAATGAATTACGAAGAATGGAAAATAGTGATAAAAATTATAGTATATCCAAGAGTTCACCTAATGATTTCACGCTATATGCCCCTTCTTTTTTAAATATTTCAGTAGTTGTAGTGACTTCTGCAATGCCTACAAAATGCATGTTCGCACTTTTTGCTGCATGGTAATCTTTCAATGAGTCTCCAACATAAATAATTTCTGCTGTATCTATTTGCTCAGATTTTAATTTTTCTAATGCTGGTTTAAACACTCTATGATCGGGCTTGTGAAATATAGTATCTTCTGCGGTTTGTATAAATAACATCCCGTCTGTATTTAACCCTGTCTGTTTTATCTCTGTTTTTATCGTATTTTTTGCAGAGGCTGTCACAATACCTACTTTGTATTTTTTCTTCAAATATGTAAGCACTTGGGAAGTATCAGAAAATAATTCATTAGGGAACTCTTTACTTATCGAATCACGAAGTGCTAAAACTCTTCCAAGGTCAGTCTCTATTTCTTTAAATAATTCCTGATAAAATTTCTGGAAAGCAATACCCCAATGTTTGTCAATGGCTTCGTCAGTAAATTCATGGTTATAATATCTTTTACCTATTGCCTTTATTGCACTGTATTTGGTTTTCTTGGTTTGTACCAACGTATCATCAAAATCAAAAAGTACTGCTTTGATATTCTTGCTTTCTAACATGGCTAAAGCAAATTAAAAGAGAAAAAAATTATTTTAACTTGATTACTTTACTGTTCTAAGTCTTTAAATATTGTCGGATACAAAAATCCATTGACTAAAGCTAATACGCCAAATACCAATACTGCATCTAGCATAGTATATCTAAAAAAGATGCGAATACCTTGATTGAAATGATTCATAAATACGCCAGTGAGACCAATAAAGAAGATAAAAAAGATCCCAAAAAATACCATACTCTTCCAAAACAAAGAGAAGCTTAATGACTTTTGCCCAAAGTGAAAGGCTAATACTACAGTGAACCAAAGCAGGTAATTAAAAAAATGAGATAGTGGAAAATCGGCTCCTGTGAACCCAAAACAACCTTCGTAAGTATTCATTGGTTCATGCATCTTTTCAAAAAATGTAACTTGTTCAATCCACCCTATCAGGAAAAACCTGATAATATAGAGCATTAATGCATATACTGAAAGTTTAAAAAATTCGAACATGATTCATTGTATTTGCTTTTTTAATTAAAATTT
>JBCDJE010000196.1:0-7292 GCA_038748185.1 Bacteroidota bacterium | reverse complement strand
CAAGAATTATGCACCTCAAAAAAAAGGCAGGAGGTCTCCACTTAGCAATATAGCATGGTATGAGTTAGAAAATTAAAAGAGAATATGGACAAATACCTTAATATCATTATGGAGTCATATAAAGGCTATGCTAGCTATTTGTGGGCAGAAATTACTTTTCAATTCGACTATAAGCCTTGGTGGGAGAACTATTTTTACTTACTTCTATTAGTATCAACTGTATTTTTTACGCTTGAAATTTTAAAACCTTGGCGGGAAAAACAACCAAAGTTCAGGAAAGATTTTTGGCTCGACTTCTTTTACATGTTTTTCAATTTCTTTCTTTTTTCTCTTATTATATACAATGCACTTTCAGATGTATTTGTAAACCTCTTTAATGATTTTTTAACTTTTTTAGGATTTAAAAATATAATAGCCTTACATATAGAGCAATGGTCTCGGGTTGCACAACTTTTTACCCTATTTATATTTAGAGATTTTATACATTGGTGCGGTCATAGAATTTTACATAGTATACCTTTTCTCTGGGAGTTTCATAAGGTTCATCATTCAGTAAAACAGATGGGCTTTGCAGCGCACCTCCGCTACCACTGGTTTGAAAACATTTTTTACCGAAGTATAGAATACATTCCTTTAGGTATGATTGGTTTTGGAATAGACGATTTCTTTATGGTACATTTATTTACTTTAGCATGGGGACACTTTAATCACGCTAATTTTAAGGTTAATTTAGGGCTGTTTAAATATATCTTCAATTCTCCACAAATGCATATTTGGCACCATGCTTACCATTTACCTGAAAGTAAAAGTACTGGCGTAAATTTTGGAATTACACTCAGCATCTGGGATTATATTTTTAAAACCAATTACATTCCTACTGACGGGCGAGATATAGTACTAGGGTTTCCTGGTGTTGAAGATTTCCCAAACAACTTTATAGCACAAAATTTACACGGTTTTAAAGATAATTCACCCGAAAATCTAGACAATTAAGTATTTATTGAATAGCTTAAATGATAGTTAAAAGCTAACCTAACTCTCATTAAAGTACTAGCAGATTATTATTTTTTCTTTTTTTGCTTCATTGAAAGTTCTTCAATTTCCTTGCTAAAAGCATATATCACTTCATCTAACTGCTGTGTAGTACGTTTGAAGTAAGCAAGTGTACTCTCAGAATGAAGCAAACTAATATTTGCTTCCATCATGTTTATTAAACCTAATAAGGTAGCAACAGGTCCTCTTAAATCGTGCGATCCTTTATAGGATAGTTTTTCTAGGTAACTAAGGTTTTCTTCCATCTGCAATTCCAGTTCTTTCCTAAAAGTCACATCAATTGTAGCACCTATTATTTGTGTCGGTTTACCATTTTCATCCCTACGAAAAACTGTATCACGAGAAGATATCCAATGATACTTACCATCTTTTGCCAGTAATCGAAATTCCACTTCATAAGTATTTTTTTCTATACTTGCACGAAGCTTATTTATAAAATCAGAAAACATGTTTCTATCTGAAGGATGTATCAAATTCTGAATAAAGTTTTTACATAATTCTGAGAATTCTGAAATTTCGTAACCGAGAGATTTATAAATACCATCAGTTGCATAGATAAACTTCTTGGTTACAAAATCATATACTTTAAAAGATGATTGAGCCACTCTAATAATGCCTGCCATGAGTTCTTCCTGAATTTCCTTTTCTCTTTTCAATCTTTCAAACTCTTGCTGTTCTGTTATATCCAGGTGAACACCTACTACCAATAAAGGACTTCCATCACTATCGTATTTCACAACTTTACCTTTAGAAAGAATCCATCGGCAGTTTCCGGTTACTGTTTGCATACGAAAAGATATTTCCCAAGCGGTTTTATACTTTAAACACTGGGCTTGTTCTGCTACGGCTCTATCTCTATCTTCGGGGTGCATCAATGAATACCACATATCGTAAGAAGATGGAAATTGTTGAGGATCAAAGCCTAACATTTTGTACCAATGTGGGCTATGATACGTTTCATTTGTTTTCACATTCCATTCCCACCAACCTTCTGTTGTAGCACCTAAGATGAGTTGCAAACGCTCTTCGTTCAGGATAATCTGTTCAAGATCTTGTTCATTCAATGCGATGATAATTAAATTAAGGAAAATCAGTAGTTAAAACAGCATATAAATACACATGCTAAAGAACATTTTCGGTTTGTGGAGATACGAGGTATTCTACAGCCCTTATGATATCGCTGGCTAACAATTAGAAGGACATATTCCATAATAGTAAGACAATATGTTCTTTCAGATAGTCACTCTAATTTAGAAAAATAAAATATATTGGTTTGTTATAAAAAACGCTAAATAACAATCTAAACCTAAAATTATTAATTATAATGCAGCTCTGCACAAATACCAAGATATAGGATTAGTTAACCTATCAAAAAATATTGATGTAAAATATGCTAAAAGAATTTTGTCTTAAAGACACCCTCTTCTTTCTCAAATACAGTTTAAATAAACATATATATTTCTTACAAAAATGATAAATTTCGAGATTAAAAGATTTCGGCAATTTTGAAAAAAATTTAATGAATACGCAATTTATGAAAGTCTTGGCAATCAACTCTTTACCTGCAAATGGTAATGCCGGAATGAAAATGGTTATGCATGTTTTAGGCACAAGAGTTATCCCAGTGCCTTCATTATTGCTAACCGGAATTGGCAGCCTAAGTGGTTTTGAAAAATTCCCTATACCTTTCAAACAAATGCTCTCCGGAACACTAGCGTTGGCAAAAAGAAGAGAAGAAGCTTTAATCGTTTATATCGGTTACCTTGGTAATGCTGATCAAATTTCAATTATTAATGAGTCCCTCCAACAATATAAGGATATTGTAAAATACATAATAGTCGATCCGGTTTGTGGCGACCATGGAAAGGCATATGTGCCGAGAGAAATCATAGCTAATTGGGGTACTTTAATTGAATCTGCTGATTTATGCTTGCCAAATGTTACAGAAGCTGCACTACTTTCAGGTTATACAGAAAATTATCAAAAGAAACATGCTGAAAATTACCTAAAAGCTTTTAGAAAACGTTTCCCAAACACAGCCTTATTGGCTACAAGTATAGAACAAGAAAGTTATTTGATTAATAGGCTTTACAAAGACAATACTATCGTTGAAACGAAGCATAAAAAACAAGCGAAAAACTACGGAGGTTCAGGAGATGCTTTCGCCTCTTACCTTATCAATGCCCATTTTTACAAGACTCTCCCACTTGAGAAAGCCATCTATACTGCCGGAGAAGCAGTAAGAAAAGCTATCTCCTACTCTTTTGAAAATGGACAAAAAGATTTAATGTTAAGTTTTACAACAGATTTATAAAGACGAAGTGCAGTTTTGAATTAAACCCTAGAAACTTTAATCATTTTCAATCACTTAGCTTCTCAATTGGTGTTAAAAACAATTTTCTAAATTCTACCTCTGCACCTTCTGCTTGTAAGGCAATTTTTCCACTGTTTGTTGTACAATCAAAACCATAATTTATCAAGTCCTCATTCAACCAAACTTTTATTTCATTTCCTACACATTCAATAGTCATGTTATTCCATTCTCCTAGAGGTTTTTCGGAACCATCAGTCAAGTTTAGGATACGGCGTTTTTTGCCTTCAGTAATGCCCCATTCAGCTTTCGGCCCTCTCCGCTCTTGCATATCAGGTACGCTAATATTTTCAACTATACACCAAAAATCTCCGGCATTTTCATGAAACATTTGCACTTCAATGGATTTAGGGAACATCTTGTACAAAGCTCTCGGAGTTGAGGCATGCACTAAAACGCCACAATTTCCTGGGTCTCCTGCAAAGCGATATTCTAGCTCTAATCGGTAATTTTCATATTGCTCATTTGTAATCAAATGTCCGTTAGGCGTACCCATACTTACTAATAATTCATCTCTCACAAGAAAAGGAGAAACTAAGTTAGTATCTTCGTCCAATGCGGGTACGTCTACACGCCAACCAGTTAAGTCTTTTTCATTAAATAATGAAATAGTATCTGACTTTGTATTACAGGAAAAAAGCAAAACGGATAAGAATAAAAAGAAAGGGCTTTTTAAAATAGACATTAGAAAACGGTAATTAGATTTGTGAGTTGACATGCACTAAATTAGAAAGTATCAACATCATAAAAATAGTAATTCTTTTTTCAATAAACTTAAAGTAAAACAGCATGTCTATTTTAATATTCACAAAGTATTAGGGTATTGATGTTACTTGGTATTCCTCTTAAATTTCATTTATTTTAAAGGATAATTTTTTAAAACCACAAAAGCCACTTTTTTTGCCCAGCTTTTCTCATATTGGGTTAATTGTACCAAAAAAAGTTCATGAACGAAAGGGTATTAGAAGTAATAATAAAACTACTGGCAATCATAGCAAACATCGACGAAAGCTTTGGTGGTAAACGCGGTATTATAGAGAAATTCCTCAATTCACATGTAAGTACATTTGAAGTAAGAAAAAGCCTCTTCCTTTTTGATGAGTACAAAGCATTTGCACACGATGCAGGGTTAAAAGATGCTTATGATATAGCAAGTGGACTTAATAAAGAAGTATCAATGAAACAGAAGATAATCATTCTGGTTCATCTGATAGAACTTGTATTGGCTGACCAAGAACTTACTGATATAGAAGAAGGGTTTATACTTACAGTATGTAAAGCATTAAACATAGAAAATAAGCTTTACAAAGACATAATGGAGTTTCAAAGCATAAACGATGCAACAGATTTAAGCTCCAGTAATATTTTACTTATCAATAACCGCGAAGATTTTTCAGTGTATAAGGTTAAGCATCTTTATCACCAAGCACTTGATAGTACGCTTGCTATTCTTCGCATTCCGGTTGTAGAGATGTATTTTCTACGTCTAATGTTACCCACTAAAGACTTATTCATGAATGGTGACCAACTTAACTGGGAATACGTTTACCCTATGCCGGTGGGGACTTCAATTAGAGGGCAACATATTGAACCTGTTTATTACAGCGAAATAGTAAGTAACTTTCTAAGAAAAGAGGATCATGAAAAAATAGCTTTTGAAGCCAACAACATTCGTTATTATTTCCCCAATGGCGGAAAGGGATTACACAACATTAATATTGCCGAAGAGTCAGGAAAGCTAGTAGCGCTAATGGGTGCCAGTGGTTCTGGTAAATCTACCTTACTAAATGTCTTAAATGGTAATCTCGCACCACAAACAGGTAGCATTACCATTAATGGTATTGATATTTACCGATTCAAAGAAGAAATACAAGGCGTCTTGGGTTATGTACCGCAAGACGATTTACTAATTGAAGAGCTTACTGTTTACCAAAATCTTTTCTATGCTGCCCGACTTTGCTTTGGAAGAGCATCGGATGAAGAACTGGAAAAAAGAGTTTATGAAACTCTAAGAAGTTTAGGACTATATGAAGCGAGAAATTTAAAGGTTGGAAATGCCCTCGATAAAGCGATTAGTGGCGGTCAACGCAAAAGATTAAATATTGGATTAGAATTACTTAGGCAACCTTCTATCTTATTTATTGATGAGCCTACTTCGGGGCTTTCTTCAAGAGACTCAGAAAATATTATAGATTTACTCAGGGAACTTACTTTAAGAGGTAAGCTCATATTTGTAGTTATTCATCAACCTTCTTCTGATATCTTTAAGATGTTTGATAAACTTGTAGTTCTTGATGTAGGAGGTTATCAAATTTATTATGGAAACCCTCTAGAATCGTTGGTATATTTCCGTACGCTGGTAAATCATATAGACCGCGAAGAAGAAAGCGCCTGCCCTGAATGTGGCAATGTAAATGTTGAAGAAGTTTTTAAAATTATTGAAAACAAAGTAGTTGACGAGTATGGAAATGATACTGAACATCGTAAAATTTCACCTCAAACTTGGTATGAGAATTTCCTTAAACATATAAAAGTACCTGCTTTAAACAAAGTACTTTCCATGCCACCTCAAAATCTCGATATACCACCTCACTGGAAACAAATACGTACTTTTATTACAAGAGATATACTGGCAAAAATTAATAACCATCAATATATGCTTATTAATTTGCTAGAAGCTCCTTTACTGGCATTTATTCTTGCGTCTATTGTCCGCTTCTATCATATAGACGAATTAACCGGCAACGGAGGGTACTCATTTGGCGATAATAAAAATATACCTGCTTATATTTTTATGAGTGCTATTGTTGCCCTCTTCATGGGTATGACTATAAGCGCTGAAGAAATTATTAAAGATGCTAAAATTCGCAAAAGAGAAAGGTTTCTAGAGTTGAGTAGAGCTAGTTATCTCATCTCGAAAGTAATTATACTTTTCTTCTTTTCAGCAATACAGACCTTATCGTACGTACTTATAGGAAATTGGATACTTGAAATTGAAGGCATGACCTTAAACTACTGGGGTGTTTTTTTTGCTTGTGCTTGTTTTGCTAATCTCCTCGGTTTAAATATTTCAGCTACTTTTAACTCTGTTATTACTGTTTATATACTCATTCCTCTTCTACTTATCCCTCAATTAATACTAGGTGGTATAGTAATAAAATTCGATGAAATTAGTCCTACTTTTGCAAACAGAAACGGATATGTACCTCTCATTGCAGAAGTTATTACAGCTCGCTGGGCATTTGAAGCACTTATGGTAAGCCAGTTTAAAGATAATGCTTATGAAAAGGATTTTTACCAATTTGATAAAGCAAAAGCTGAAGCAGACTATAAAAGAATCTATTATTTGCCAGCATTAACCTCAAATCTGCAAAGCGCACATCGATTGAAAGACAACTATGATCAACTAGTAGTATATGAGAAGGATTTATTACTGCTTAGTAATGAGTTTAAAAAACAAGCTTTAGAAACACCTAACATTCAATTTGACGCCCTAGAAAAATTAATCCCTGATCAGTTTAATAATGCTGTATACAAACAGGCAGAAACATATTTACAAAAATTGAAAGTGTATTACAACGATGTATATATTAAAGCAAGTAAAGCCAAAGATAAAATAATTGCAGAAAAACTGGCTACCAATAAAGGAGCTGAGGACTACCATAATTCAATTAATAAATATAGAAATGAAAGTATAGTGCAACTTGTTACAAATACACAAACAGAAAAAAGGATTATAGAATACAATGGTAAGCTTATCCAAAAAATATTTCCTATTTATCATAACCCACCTATGGGTAATTACGAAATTGCCTTTAATGCTCATTTTTATGCCCCTTATAAATATTTCATGGGTGATTTAGTATCT
>JBCDJE010000195.1:0-7296 GCA_038748185.1 Bacteroidota bacterium | reverse complement strand
CGAGGAAGGTAATCTTGCTTTGAGCGACTTAAAAGAGCGGTTTGAGTTCATCTTAGGCCGCTTTTTTATTTTTATTAAAATAAAATAAATTTTTTTGTAAGTGCCAGGCAACCCTTTTAAAAACTGCCTCGTGATGGAGGAAATCAATTTTAAATTTAACTGATTTATTGGCTATGAAAAAAATCCAAGTTTTATTTTTTGCTGTATTATTTTCATTTATGAACACCAGTTGCGGATTATTTGATGACGATAATAGCAACGACAATATTGAGGAAAATAACAATGGAAATGCACCCCAATCATTGACAGATAAAGCCCTTGCTATTTTTAGTGGTACTGTAGTTTACACCGATACTTACAGCGATGAAGGTAGGCAACTAGTTGAGATTGTGGTTCGAAATGAAGAAGGGGCTCGTGTAGAGTTCTACTTTGTGCAAAATACAGGTGAAATTTATGAGATTGAAGGCTTAAGTGGCCCCTTCAACTACGATTTACAGGCTGATACCTCATGGATAAGTTTAATACAAGCTATTACGCTTGGATGCACGGCTGCTAACTCCTCTGATTGTAACATAACTGAATGGGAGCTTTACAATAACACTGCCCAACCATATTACGAGATATATTTTGAAAATAGAGTGGAAGTAGATGTAAATGCTATTACCGGCGACATTATATCGATAGACACAGATGATTAACAAAAACGGGAAACACTTAACATCCACATAAAACCAATTAACTGAATTATTTAAAAAATCTAAAAAAACCAGCTATGAAAAATTTAAAGAAATATGTAATCGCAATTGTTTGTATTGTTTTTTCTTTGCCGATATTAGCACAGGATAACAACAACCCCAATAATACAAGTGAGACACTGTTTGGTAAAAAAATACCCTTTGGGGTTGCTGTCACCGTATTTTACAATGGTAGCGGGGTAGATGGAGACTTTACCCATGCTGGAGGTGCCAGATTAGGTTTGGTGTTCAATAATAATCTATCTGTTGGTGGTTTCTATCAGGGATCAGGCGAGATTAGACCTGATAGCGAAGTTAACCTTGATAATAATTTCTACATGGACATGAGAATAGGAGGTGGTTATATTGAATATACCCTTCAACCTACTAAGTTGGTTCATTTTACTTTTCCATTGATGATTGGCATTGGAGAAGTAGAAATCGATAGTGATAGCTATGATTCCTTTAGCAACGAGTCTTTTGGTGAGGATAATTTTGTTGTTGTAGAACCACAAGCACTAGTAGAAATAAACTTGCACAAAAACTTAAAACTGAACGCAGGGGTAGGCTACCGTTGGGCAAGCGATGTAAATTATCGCCAGATTACTAATCAAGACCTCAGCAGCTTAACGGGTACCATAGGGCTAAAAGTCGGCCTGTTCCGTTAATCAATATTCAATTTCCCATTAAGAAAGGCAGTGCTGTATGGTACTGTCTTTTTTTGTGTTAAAAAATTACCCTTCATAAAATTAATTTGAATCAACGTAGTCTTTTTTGTACTTACATATTAAAATTGAAGAATACTTTTAAAGTTATTATTTAGTAAAGTGTTTTTTAAACTTAATATATATTTTTTATGCTACACCAATTTACTAAGGTCTCAATCTTTGCACTTTTTATTACTTTCTCTATATTTTCTCATTCAGCAAAAGCACAATCGGAATTAGGGTTGAATTTAGCTTATGGAAGCCTTCCAGAGGATGTAGGAATTACACTTAACAGTAACTTTTATGCCACTGATGTATTTAGTATTTCACCAAGTGTCACTTTTTTTTTAATAGATGGACCTGCTGATTTGACTACCATTAATGTTGATGGGCACTATAACTTTGAAGTAGGTTCTGGTAGTACTTACGTATATCCGTTAGGTGGGCTTAATTTTGCTGTAGCTAATAGCGACTCTGAACTAGGAATAAACCTTGGAGGAGGAGTTAACCATTTTTTTGATGGTAATTTGGGAGTGCTTGGAGAGTTAAAGTTTGTGCTTGGTGATGCAGATCAGGTAGTACTTAATTTTGGTGTTTTGTATAGATTATAATCTATGATATTCTTAGCTTAAAAAGATAAGCTACATATTAGTGTAATTTTAAAAGGGTAGTATATTGATGAAAATGTACTACCCTTTCAAGGTTAATCACCTATTCTAAAAGTAAGCAATTGCGTCTTATGCCGAACAAGATGGTTTTTAGTCGCAAAACAGTCCAGCTAAAGAAGCGCATAAGCCCCATATGCTAGGTCAAAACAAGTTTAATATTTGTTAGTATGTTTCAAAATACTCAGTTCGCATATTCATTTTTAGCATTTGTTGGTAGTATTTTTCTTTTCCTCTCAACTATTATAACACCATATTATTAGTCAACGTTGATAAGTCTCAACCGAACTATTTCCATCAGGATTTACAAATTCATAAGTATATAATCCATTGGCATCCCATGAATAGTTAATGATGTATAATTCTCCATTTAATGTATAGGTTAAAGAATAGGAGTTTTCACCATGTGAGACAAAATTAGTTATTGCGGCACCTTGGAGCGGGTTTGTTGCAGGTCTGAGCTCCCGAGTCATAGCCTAAGGAATTACTTGGTTTTCAGGTGCAGTTGTAGTTGGATCCAATGTAACCTTTCCTCGCATCCCTGCTATAAAATAGGGATATTCTTGTATAGTATGATATTGATAGGAACTGTCAGTATTGAACCTACCGAGATATTCATCTAATTCTTCTGTTGTTTCTCCGTACACTGGGAAACCATCTACTGCATAAGCAATCGGATTTCCTGCACCTACCATTGATTGAAGGTGAACCGGAGGTATGTGATAATGGTAATCATCTGCTCTACCACAATGTCTGCCCCATTGGTCTAATTCTCCTATTTCATTAGCATCTTCTCCTCTATTATTTAGAGGATTAAAAATTGGAATCCCATTTACTGAAATGGCAAGGGCTCCTTTTAATAAATTCGTTTGAGTAGAAAGGGGATTGTCAGACAACTCTGGCTGAATAGGTATAGCCCAGCTATTATTACCCGTATAGTTCTGGTCTATCGGAACTTGCTGCTGCCAGTTAGTGATTCCTACCATCATATTGTGTTCTGGAAGACCATTGGAAGATATATAAAACCATTCCCCATCAGAATTGGTATTTACTCCAGCAAACTGACCAAATATAGAAGTCAAAAATTTCACATCATTAGCAGGTACACTTGTGGTAATTGTAGGATTGGGGTCGATATCACTATCATCGTCATTTTTATTACATGCTATTAAGACAATCATTATTGAGCCTAAAATTTCGAGGGCTAAATAAAACTTTCTCCTTTTTGAGATATAGAGAAACAAAGAAAAAAAGGCAATCAGTGCTCCTAAAAGAAACCCAAAAGTATTTAGATTAGATATTGCTGATATTCCACCAGAAGTCGTTGTTACTTGGTCTAGAGCAGATAATTTTTGAGTAGTCTCTAAAATCCACTCTTGTTCTTTTTGGGAAAAAACAGATAGGTCATAAATATTCAATTCATGTTCCGCATTCAATAAGTAAACTTTTTCGTTTTCATATTTTACAAATTCTGCTGCTATCGGCACCTCGTTAATCATCCAAACTTTTAATGGATGACCATGCCCTCCTTCATGTGCCGACAAAGTAAAGTTGGACAGAATAGAAAAAGTTAGAAGAATCAGGATTTTAGACTTCATTATTACATTATTTTTAAGTTGGATGATTATTCTACTGTATATCTGACAATCACTTCATTGTCCAGAATTACATTGGTTGACCAAATAAATTCGGCATCATTTGCTACATCATCAAATATGTCTGTAAAATTGGTATAGGAGGGTTTATTATTGACCACAATGGTTTCATTTGTATAAGTTGTTGCTGCCGGCCAAGTAGTATCATCGAAATCTTCGTTCATCCAATTGGAAGGAATCTCCCAATGCAGGCCATAAAAATTGGAGCCATCATTTTCAGCATTTGTATTACAGTTAGCAGTACTTCTGGTTGTTCCGTTTTCTATCGGGCAAGTTAAATCTTTGATAGGGGCAGTATAAAATGTCTGTGCTTTCCATTCACTGCCTGTTGTTTCTACAGTATTTCCAGCAACATCTTTAAAAACTGCCACCATGCCACCATCTCCGGGATGATAGGAACTTCCTTGATTTACTTCTGTGCCTAAGCCCAAATTTTCTTCCCAATCTACTAAAAGCATAGCAATGGTATAGGGAGTAGAAACTTTGAATTTAACGATGTGAGAATTGAATTGCGTAAAAGGAATCGCATCTTTACCTACCGCAGTTCCATTTATATAAAGTTCAAAATAGTTATCTGCAAAAATATAACCTGTGATAACCTCCCCGTTTGGATCTATTTCAATGATATCATTATCATCAAATGCAGCCAATGCCGCTGATGCTGTAGAATATTGGGTTCCATCTGGATTGAACAAATCAGGTGCAAGTGGAAAAGAACTATCTTTGTAATTCACTTCTGCTGGAACCACCCAAACAGAATTGTCGGTTGCTGTAATACTTCCTAATCTGGCAATACGCTGACCTGCTGGGTACAAATTATTGGTGGTTGTGGTAGCGAATCCTTGAGTGATAGATGCAGTTCCTGTATAAGAAGTAGCAGTTGACATATTGTCATCCGTATCATCATTGTTAGATACGTATCCTGTTGGCTGGTTGCAAGCGGACTGGCTTACATCAGGGTTACCCAAGCCATCATTGTCCACATCTTGATACCAAATAGTTTCTGTACATGGTGTGTCTTCGTCCTTATAACACGATGAAAGTATTACTGTTATGCTAAAAATACTGCATAAGTAAAAAGGGAATAATAAAATCAGGAATCTTTCCATTATATTTATTCTAAGAATTTTGTTTATGATTTAGACTCCTTTTTATTTAAAATCCTTCGCTAACGAATGGTATTTTTTATTTAAGGCTACATAATTACCCCAACATTCCTGTAAACATATTTCTGATGGAGATACAAACTGAAACTGATTAGTTGGAAAATATGGATGTTGTATAGTATAAGTCGTTTTCAAATTATTTTCTTTATAAATAGCGTAATTTTTAAGTTCATTCGTCTGCCATATTACATGGAAGACCCTATTGACTCACAAATGCCAAAATCTTCCTCATCTAAGCTGGGGCAAGTAATCAAAAAATACAGTACACGGCTATTTCGATTTATTCGAGGTCGGGTAGGTTCTGATGAAGATGCTGAAGATATCTTACAAGAGGTATGGTATCAGTTGGTAAATTCTGTGAACATTGAAGAAATACATCATATTAGTGGTTGGCTACATAGTGTAGCGCGGAATAAAATCACAGATAGGTACCGCAAAAAACAACCAGACTTATTGGAAGACTTCCATTATGGAGAAGCAGATGACTTGGGTTTAAAAGATATTTTACTTGCCGATGATCACAATCCAGAACTGGATTACTTGAAAGAAGTGTTTTGGCAAGAATTACTACTTGCCTTAGAAGAACTACCCGAAAAACAAAGATATGTATTTGTTGAAAATGAACTGGAAGGTAAAACTCTTCAGCAAATTGCTGATGAAACTGGGGAAAAACTCAAGACAATTATCTCTCGAAAAAGATATGCTGTAAAGCATTTACGCCGTCAATTAGAAAATCTATACAACGAATTTACTGATACAGACTTATGATTTACTTTAATAGATTCCGAAGGAAATTCTTTTTCTTACTTTTCGTACTGTTGCTAACGGGATTGCTAGCAAGTGTGGTAATGGCATTATGGAATTTAATTTTACCTGAAGTACTTGGGGTTAAATTTATTACTTATTGGCAAGCGCTCGGTCTATTGCTCTTATCACGAATATTATTTGGTGGTTTTCGGTTTGGCGCATGGGGAAATCCGTATAAAAGTAATTACAGAAAACGAAAATGGATGAAAATGAGTGATGAAGAACGCGCAAGATTACGTGCCGAATGGAAAAAACGATGTAGGAAATAGCTTTTAATGCACTATAAAGCTGATTTTAATTTTTTTTACAGAAAATTTCACCTTGCTTAAAGTAATTCTATGAGCTAGTCGTCTTCAACTATATATTCACTTTAAACTGAAAATTATGTTTAATACATCATTAAAACCATTATGGTTAGGCTTGGGAGTAGGACTTTTCTTATTGCTTCTCCCGGCTTTTATAATCAAGGCTACGTTGTTATTCTTACTCTTTGGTGGGCTATTTCTGTGGTTTCGTTTTAAGTTTTTTATAAACAGATTTCATAGGGAAAGCTATCACGAAGAAGGGCATCACCCATTCAAAGTAGGTCTATACGCTAATTTTGGAGGGAACATGCACAGTTTTTACAAGAATAAACATCAAAGTTTTTGGAAAAAGCCTGCAAGCGGCTACTCTAATAATAAAACGAATATCGAAATTCATTAAATCAATTCATTTTAAAAAAGAAAAATCATGTTTAACAAACAATATGCAAGGCAAAAAGGCAGAGGCTTTAGGAAATACTCACCTTTTATTGATGCAGAGTTTTGGGAAGGAATGCGTGGTGGTTTTTACCGTCGCCCCAAGTACAACGTTCCGATAAATATTGCTGAAACTGAAGCCAATTATGAGGTACATGTTTATGCGGTTGGGTTTGATAAAGAAAATATCTCCGTTACGGTGGAAGATGATGTACTGATTATTCGTGGTACCAGATCAATTGATGAAGACAATCCACCTAAATTTCGCAGACAAGAGTTTCCTGTCAAGCATTTTGAACGCGTGGTAAGTCTATATGGTCAAGTGGATATTACCAATATACAAGCTAAACAGGAAGGTTCTGTTTTAATTATTACTTTGCCTAAAACGCCTGAAGCCCAAAATAAATCGACAAAAGTTGATATTGAATAAGGTATCAGGTAACTTATTTCGCAAAAGGGCAATTGCATTCAGTTGCCCTTTTTATTTTTTCGCTTTTTCAGCAATGGTACAGCAAATTAATATGAAAAAATTGTTTAAAAGACAACGAAAACTTAACATAAAAAAGTTATAATAAAATCCTGTTTTATTTAGTGTATAAGCGTTTTTTGCTTAAATTTAAAGGTGCTTACTCATAACGAATTCAATGAAAAAGATACCCGCAAAAGGTAATATTAATAAACAAATTTCCATCAAACTTACTGATGCAGAATTAAACAGATTTAAAGCTTTTTGTAAAGTTTTAAATATGAATTATTCTGAAGTTTTTAGAGCAATGTGTAATCAGGTTATCCAAAAAGAATCAAAAAAACTTGGTTTAGATT
>JBCDJE010000194.1:0-7311 GCA_038748185.1 Bacteroidota bacterium | reverse complement strand
TACAACCGTGTTTTACAACCGTGTTTTACAACCGTGTTTTACAACCGTGTTTTACAACCGTGTTTTACAACCGTGTTTTACAACCGTGTTTTACAACCGTGTTTTACAACCGTGTTTTACAATCGTGTTTTACAATCGTTTTTTAGAGGTGTATTGTTAATTTGTTTAATAATAGAATAGATTTGATAATAAAGATTCATGCCCAAAAATAGCTATGACAAATATTTTTACTGTTAGATATTTCGCTATTATAAATAGGTAGTAACTTTAATTTTATTTTGAAACGATTACATAAGATAAACCTACTATTATATTTATAGCGTGTCCTAAGTTTGGTATTTGTCTAAATTCTTACTTCATAAAAATTATTTTGCATAGCAGATCAATGTTTTTTCTGAACTATTTTTTTTAGATTCGAGCTTTTGTTAATTAATGTGAATAAGTAATTTTTTTCTTTAATGACACAGAAAGTTTTAGCTGTAGCACACTTTTTTATCTTATTTTTCTTCTTACCGCTTCCAACTACGCAATTACTTGCTGTAAATGCTCCTCACAGCAAAACTTTAATGGAAATTAAATATGAACTAATTAAAGCAAAAAACCAGATAGCATTACCAAACCCTAAAGTTTTTGAAAAAGCACTGAACGGTTTTGTAAGGATGCAAGAGCAAGGAATACTTGCTGAGGAAAAAGATATTTTAAGTATAATCGATTTTAGCTTGAGTTCATGTAAGAAAAGACTCTGGGTGATTAACCTCCAAACAGGAGAAATTTTATATCATTCTTTAGTAGCACATGGTAAAAATACCGGATCGGAATACGCCACAACGTTTTCGAATTTACCAAGTTCATTTCAAAGTAGTTTAGGGTTTTATTTAACAGGTGACACCTATCAAGGAAAACATGGCTTATCACTTTATCTTCATGGGCAGGAAAAAGGCATTAATGATAAGGCAAAAGAAAGAGCTATTGTAATTCATGGTGCAGACTATGTCAGTAAAAGTTTCATCGAAAAATACGGCAGATTAGGAAGGAGTCTTGGTTGCCCTGCACTACCCATGAATCTTCATAAAAACATTATTAATACTATTGCCAGCAAAACCTGTCTTTTTATTTTCCACCCTTCGCGAGAAGATAGTACTATACCTCAATTATTCACAGGTATCTGAAGTTCTATCGTTCATATCACTTCTCTACTAAAAGAATAATCCATTTATAGATAGTATTTTTTTAATAAAAATTCTACAATCATTCGTTAAGCATGAATAAAAACCATGGTATTAGTCGTATTCTATATATTAAGCTAATGATAGACTTTATCATAACATATGGGGTTTTCTACTAAATTTGGATATAAAAAGAGGGATTTATTTCTACTTTTTTTATTCCTCTTCAAAAATAGCTTCAATAATATGCAGTGCTGCCTCCCTACCGTCTAAAGCAGCAGTAACTACCAAATCAGCACCTCTTACAGTATCCCCACCAGCATATACTCTTTCCACAGAAGTTTGCTGTTTTTCATCTACTATAATTGCTCCCCACTCATTGGTTTGGATTTGATTCTTTTCAAAAAAGTCTATTTTTTGATTACTAAAACCTAGGGCAAGAATAATAATATCAGCATCTATAATATGTTCAGAGCCTTCTAACTCTAGCATTTTACCTCTTTTCCCTTCTTCAGAAGGAATTAATTCTGTATTTACAAACCTTGCTCCTTTTATATTTTTGTCTTTATCTGCAATAAACCTTTTTGGACTTGTATTAAAAATAAACTCTACTCCTTCTTCCTTAGCAGACTTTACTTCTTTTTTACTCCCGGGCATACTTTCTTCATCTCTCCTATATACACATTTCACACTAGCTGCTCCTTCTCTAACAGAAGTTCTTACACAATCCATAGCTGTATCTCCTCCACCAATTACTAATACATTTTTTCCTCTTACATTAAACTTCCTGTCATAAGAAAGTTCTTGTAGTTTCTTTTGAATATTTGTGAGAAAAGGCACAGCCATGTAGATATTATCATCGTTATATGCTTCATAATCTAATACTCTCCCTTCAGTAGCACCAATAGCAATGAAGACAGCATCGTGCTTATTATAGATTTCTTCAAATGAAATATCTTCCCCTACCTTCGTATTTAAATGTAACTCCATTCCTGCTTCTTCTAAAAGCTTAACTCTTCTTTGCACAGATTTTTTTTCTAGCTTAAAACCCGGAATACCGTATACAAGTAATCCACCTGCTTGATCTGTAGTTTCATAAACTACAGGTTTTACACCAGCACGTAATAAAAAGTTTGCACAAGAAAGACCTGCTGGTCCTGATCCAATGATTGCCACTTTTTTATTATTGTCAATTGACTGAAAATCAGGCTTTAACCCCTTATCAAATCCTCTTTCTGATATGGCAATTTCTATAGAGCCAATAGTAATTGCTCCATGGCTCTCAATTTTACCTTCATCATTTTCATTAAGCGTGCATGCTCCTTCACATAACCTATCATGTGGGCATATCCTTCCTAAAATTTCTGGGAAGGGGGAAGTTTCATTTGAAATATTGAAGGCAAGCTCTAAATCTTTATCTGCAATAAATTTTAGCCATTGTGGAATGTTATTATTTAATGGACATCCAGTTGAGCTACAGTAGGGATTACCACATTGTACGCATCTGCTCGCCTGTACTCCAGCTTCTTCTTCCGAATATATTTTATTAATTTCTTCAAAGTTTTTTATACGCTCGTTTGTAGGTTTTACAGCAGGATCAAGCCTTTCTATTTTTGTGAATTCGTACATCATAATTTTCAATTAAATTCAGCGATCAATTACCTTCTATTGGATTAAGGGGTGATTTCATATCTTTTGAAGTAACCATATAAAAATAGCGCAGCTCATCTCTGAAATGCTCAAGTATGTATTTGGCCAAAGGACTGTATGTCCTGAAGTGATAACTTCGCAATATTTTTCTTAAATAGTGCCTTCCTTCATCGCCCTCATCAGTATCAATCCTTTCTGCCTTTATAAGTTCTTGATTCATTTTGTCGATAAAGGTATTGTTCTTATCATATACAAAAGCAACACCTCCTGTCATACCTGCACCAAAATTATGTCCGGTTTCTCCTAAAACTACTACTGTGCCTCCGGTCATGTATTCACAAGGATGATCTCCTGTTCCTTCTACTACTGCAAGTGTACCTGAATTTCTTACTGCAAACCGTTCTCCTACTTGCCCAGCAATAAATAACTTCCCTCCTGTTGCACCATAAAGACATGTATTTCCTGCTAAATTGTATTTACTTTCTATATTTTCAGGTACAATGATTATATGTCCACCTCGCATTCCTTTTCCTACATAGTCATTAGCAGTTCCAGTCAATTTAATTAACATACCATTGCTTAAAAAGCTACCAAGAGATTGCCCGGCATTTCCTTGCAGGTTAATTGTGATTGTTTCTTTCGCCAATCCCTTATCGCCATAGTAATCAGCAATAACACCACTGGTTAGTGCTCCAAAGCTTCTATTTGTATTACTAATATTGTAATTGACTACCACAGGAAATTGCGGGTTCTTTATAGTTGGAAGTACTTGCTTTAAAACTTGTTTCTCGTAATCGTTTCTATCAAATGGATAATTGTATTCTGCAGTCCTGTAATTCTGACCTTCCACTCTAGTTAAAACTTCTGAGAAGTCAAATTTCTTAGCTCGTTCATCATTTACTACATGTAGCAATTGAGATTGACCAATAATATCATTTAATTTTTTGTAGCCTAGTGCTGCTAAGATTTCCCTAATTTCTTTGGCTACAGAACGTAAATAGTTTACAATCCCTTTTACTGTACCAGTGTAATAGGCACGAAGCATTTCATCTTGCGTTGCAATGCCCACACTACACTTATTTAAGTGGCATACCCTTAAAATTTTACACCCTACGGTAGAAAGAAGTACGGTACCAAAAGCGAATGTTTCTGCTCCAAGTAGGGCAGCTTTTACAACATCCATTCCCGTCTTTAAGCCCCCATCAGTTTGTAACTCTACTAGCTCCCTCAACTGATTTACCTTTAACGCATTATGCGCCTCACTTAAACCAAGTTCCCAAGGGTTTCCGGCAAACTTAATGGAACCAAGTTGCGCTGCACCTGTCCCACCATCTGAACCAGATATTATAATTTTATCGGCATAAGCTTTTGCCACACCTACTGCAATAGTTCCTACTCCGGCAGTTGAGACCAGTTTTACACAAACTTTTGCTTTCGGATTAACTTGTTTTAAGTCAAATATTAATTGTGCTAAATCTTCTATAGAATAAATATCGTGATGAGGAGGTGGGGAAATAAGAGTTACTCCCGGAATAGTACATCTAAGTGTTGCAATAAGTGGTGTAACTTTTGATCCTGGTAACTGCCCTCCTTCACCTGGTTTAGCACCTTGTGCTATTTTTATTTGGATTTCTTCTGCATTGCGTAAATACTCTGGAGTGACACCAAATCTACCTGATGCAATCTGCTTTATTTTACTATTTTTGATAGTTTTAAAGCGCTTTCTATCTTCTCCTCCTTCTCCTGAATTAGACATGCCCCCAATCGTATTCATGGCTTCAGCAATGGCTTCATGGGCTTCTGGAGAAATAGACCCAAGACTCATAGCAGCCGATGTAAATCGCCAAGTAATTTCATCTATTGGTTCTACTTCATCGATACTTATAGGATTATTTTGAGATTTAATTTCCAAGAAATCTCTTATCATTCTAAGCCCTCTCTTATTAATGCGGTTTTTAACTTCTGAGTAGTCTGTTTCTTTGCCTGTTCGTGCAAATCGCTGAACTGCATGAGCTACATCGGGGGAGAAATCATGATACTCTCCTTTGTCCATATATTTATAAAAACTCCCTACTTCAAGTGGAAATAATTTCTTTACTTTTCTTTTAGGGAATGCCTTTTGATGGTTTTTCTTTATCCTGTACTCAATATCAGCATAGCTCAAACCAGGTATTAGCACTTCTGCACTACTGAAACAATCACTCACGATTTCTCTACTTAAACCAATTGCATCAAATAAAGCAGAGTTCAGGTAACTTTCAACAGTAGAAATCCCCATTTTCGACATAATTTTCAAAATGCCTTTATTGATGGAAGTATGAACCCTTTTAAGCGCATTTTTATAATAAATAGATTCGTTGCGATGCTTCCTTGCAACAGCTTGTATTGCTGATGCATATACCAGATATGGATAGACCGCTGTTGCACCAAAACCCAATAATACAGCACAAGAATGAGAATCATTTACTTCAGCAGTTACTGCTACGATAGAAACTTTACTTCTCAAACCTTTCTTTAATAGAAATGTATTGATGTAACCTACTATCATTGGCATTGGTATAAGCGCTTGTTCTTTGGTTAAGCATCTATCATCTAGGAATACTACATTTACTTCTCTTTCTTCTACTGCTTTGGCAATTTCTTCTCCTTTTTTGTAAAGTGAGGCTTTAAGATCTTTCTTAAAGCAAGTATAGAAAGTCTCATTTTTATAAACTGCATCATATAAAGGATTTCCTTCATCTCCAAAAGCTTGTAATACATCTAGCTTCTCCTTAGAAAGCAAAGGAGTCATTGTTTTAAGCCGATGAGCATTGCCAGGCCCATCTTTTAAAATATTCGCTTTCGGGCCAAAACTTATACTAGAAGACATTACCAATTTTTCTCTTATCGGATCGATAGGAGGGTTGGTAACTTGTGCAAATTTTTGGCGGAAAAAGTCTGTAAAATTTCGCTGTACGTTGCTAAAGCATGCTAATGGTGTATCATCGCCCATAGAACCGGTTTCCTCTTTTCCGGTACTTATCATTGGCTTTATAATACTTTCAATTATCTCATTGGTATAATTATGATACCGCTGTTTTTCAACTATATCTTCTGCAAAACAATCTGCAAAATCTGAAAAGTTTTTATCGGCATGCTCCATTAAATAAGCCGAATTCTCATTAAGCCATTTACTGTAGGGGTACTTATTTTTTAAGTAAGCATTTATTTCACTATTCGTTAAAATTTTTCCATACTTTAAATCAATACCAATCATTTCTCCACTCCTAAGCGTCCCTTTTACAGAAATCTCACTATCATTAATATCGATTACCCCATATTCACTACTTACTACTATTCTGTCATCATTTGTAATAATATATTTTGCAGGTCGTAGTCCATTTCTATCTAAAATACAACCGAGGTATCTGCCATCAGTAATATTTAATGCTGCCGGTCCATCCCATGCTTCAAAATTTCCAGAAGTATATTCATAAAAAGCCCTGAGTTTAGGATCCATATAAGGCGCATTTTGCCAAGGAGCTGGCACCATGCTCCTTGCAGCTTTAAAGAAGTCTACGCCATTTTGCACCAAAAACTCGAACATATTATCAACACTTGCACTATCGCTAGCACCTTCTTCTAGTATGGGTAATAGTCTGCGCATTTCCTCAGCACTGAATATATCACTTTTAAAATTTTCGGCATTCACTTTTACGTTAAATCTATTCCCTTTAATAGAATTGATTTCACCATTATGTGCTAAACTTCTGAAAGGCTGTGCTAAGGGCCAACGGGGAAGTGTATTTGTTGAAAATCTTTGATGGAATAATGCAAAACTTACTTCAAAATCTTCATCTTGTAAATCGATATAGAATTCCTTTAAAAGTGTTGGCATAACCAGCCCTTTATAAGAAATCATTTTATCCGAAAAAGAAGATATATAAAAGTCTTCGTCATCTTTAAGTTGGTGCTCTACTTCTTTTCGGGTGAGATAAACTAAAGGCTCAAAACGTTTGGTGGAAATTAGCGAATTAGGTACGATGAAAGCCTGTGTAATATGAGGCATTACCTTTAAAGCTAATTCACCTAATACATTGATATTAACAGGAACTTTCCGGTAAAAAAGTACTTTCAGGTCATTTTTCTTACAAGCTTCGTTAAAAATCTCCCTGTGCTCATCGCTTGTTATAAAAAGCATAGCCACAGCAAATTTTTCAGGCAGATCAAATCCGTTTATTTCGGCGATCTTCAACATAAATTTATCCGGCATAGAAAACAACATACCACTCCCATCACCACTTTTACCATCAGCAGCAATTGCTCCACGATGGATCATCCGTGATAGAGCTTCCAGCGCGTCTAATGTCATTTGTCGAGTTGGTATGTTTTTGTAGTTAGCCAGTAAGCCACAGCCACAATTGTCTTTAAATGAAGTTAGTCTATCAAACATGAAATTATTTAGTAAAAACATAAACCATTTGCTTATGCGAATTTTTTAATGTATTAAATTTGG
>JBCDJE010000193.1:0-7322 GCA_038748185.1 Bacteroidota bacterium | reverse complement strand
CTAGGCTGTTTTCTAAGATTTCACCCATATTTCTGCATTTCAGAAACATAGGCGCATCATAATGTTGCCCTAACTCATTCTTTAAGTTTTCTACATTCTCACTCAAAGAAATAGTATCTGTTTTCATTGCATTTAATAATTCTGTAATGCGATTTTTTGAGGCTTTTATTCTATTGGCAATTAAAGACCGTTCTTCTATTTGATATTGTTTTACTGTTTCGGCCGTCATTGTATCTATGCCTAAGCGAATAATCGGATTGTTTTGTTTGAAGTACTGGGGCATATAAATAGATTTTCTACCTTCATAAGATTGTTGGTCAAAATCTATTGCCCTTAACCTGTAACTGGTTTCCTCAAAGTCGGGGGTTAATACTATTACAAAATTGCTGGAATGCATATCGCCAAGTAACCTTACAAAACAGCGTTCATTAAATTTCACAAACTCTTTTCCAATCCGTATTTTATTGAGGTTTTTATCATCGAGGTAATCGCGAATAAATTGGTCACCAGGTAAGCCCGAAATATGTTCTTCTATTAGTGTTTGCTTATGTACCAAATAACTTACTGCATTAGGAGAAAGTGTATCTTCTAATTCAAGTCCGTAAACTCTCGAAGCATCAGCATGTTTAATATAGAAGTAATCAAAATTGTCATTAATTTTATTCACCAC
This sequence comes from Bacteroidota bacterium, assembly GCA_038748185.1. Taxonomy (GTDB): domain Bacteria; phylum Bacteroidota; class Bacteroidia; order Cytophagales; family Flammeovirgaceae; genus Chondrinema. Next base: position 6,652 of record JBCDJE010000193.1, on the reverse strand, counting down.
TCTTACCCTAAAAGGTTGTGTATTGCCGTAAGTGCACAAATCGACTCTATCTATATAAAGGTGTTGCATTACTGATACATTGCCACTAGCCTTTAATATAGCGTAAATCTGCTTTAAATTCTCGTGGATGGAAGGCATGTCACTTTGTGAAAAAAAGACAGTTTTCCATAGTGTATCTTCGCCCCTAGCATCATATAACGGAATGTCGTTTTCATATCGTAATAAATCGTTGTAATGGATAGGGATATTTGTATAACGATTATGTTTCTTGAGGAAGTCAAGCAATGCTTTACTAACAGTAAAAGGAATTTTCTTTTTTTTTATAATGGCCATACCATTACAAATTAGAAATTATAACTGTAAAATGCTTGCCTGTAGACTTAATTTTTAAAACACTAATAAGCGTAAAACTTTATAGCAATTCATATAACGCTACAAATGCTTTAATATTTAAAGTTGATGCAAACTAAATTTTTCAGGAAATTTGGCAGTTTTTTCTATATAAAATGCATTAATAGCTTCCATATCTTTTTTAAAATCTCCTGTAGTATAAATTAATTTTCCAATGCCTGCTTCTTTAGTAGGATAGTCGAGATAGCCTAAAGCTATAGGAACGCCTGCTTCTTCTGCAATTCGGTAGAAACCGGTCTTCCATTTGGTCATTTTAGCACGAGTGCCTTCAGGAGTGATTAATATAGCAAGTTCATCATATTTTTTAAATAGTTCTGCCATTACATTCACCATGCTTCTTTTTTTTAGCCCTCTGTTTTTTGGTGTGCGGTCAATGGGTATTGCACCCAAAGGGTTCATAATTAAATTGAGTGGAAATCTAACCCATTCTTTTTTAATGGTAAATCTTAAAGGAATATCCATAATGTAAAACGCACCCCTAGCAAAGAGTAAATCCCAATTACTGGTATGTGGGGCAGCTATCATTACAAAATGTTTTACTTCTTTGGGAATCTTATTATTTACACGCCAGCCAAAAAGCCAAAAAGTTATTTTACTCAATAGTTTCATAATCATTGTACAAAAATAGCCAATAAATCATTTATTGAGTATTGATGATTTGATATAAACTATCTGCAACATTTTTGGGAAGTGCAGCCTCTATTTTTACTGTAATTATGCCATCATTAATGAAGTCTAGTGCTTGTGCACCACTTCTTGAAAGGTCTATAATTCTTCCTGTTACAAAAGGACCTCTATCATTGATTCTTACAGTTAATTGTTTATTATTTTTTAGATTAGTAACTAAAACCTCAGTACCAAAAGGAAGGTGTTTATGGGCAGCAGTTAAACTATCCTGGCGAAAAACTTCGCCGTTTGCAGTGGTTCGTCCTTCAAATTTATCTGCATAATATGATGCAATGCCTTCTTGTTCAAATGTTGTATTTGGCAATGCTTGTGTTTCCGGCATTACATCTTCAGTATTACAAGATGTTGAAGCAATCCAAGTAAATAGTACAAATAGAAAGGATACGGGCTTGCATTTATGCATAAGTAGTTACAGTTTAATTGCTGAGATTTGGAGTCCTATTTTAAAATATATCGGTTTTCAACGAGTAACCTTTTGAAATCATTTTAAAACTTTTTAGCTTTGCATTGCTTATTTGAAGGTATTAGGAATTAGGGAGCTAAGCTCCCTATTTTTTTTATCATAAAAAATGAATTTACAGGAAAAAGTTCTTGAAATAGTGAATCTTAGCCTTTTAGACGATTCACTTTTTGTAGTAGAAGTAAATGTAAAAGAAACCGGCCTATCAAAGGTTGAGATTCTTATTGATGGAGATAATGGTGTTGATATAGATACTTGTGCTGCAATAAGTAGAAGCGTAGGCGATGTGATAGAAACTGAAAATTTAATAACAGGGACATATCACCTTGAAGTATCTTCTCCGGGAGTAGGACAGCCGTTGAGATTATTGCGACAGTATGAAGGTAATATTGGCAGGCAGCTTAAAGTGATATTGCTTGATGGGAAAGAAATAAACGGGAAACTAAAAGCAATTAATGGAAACCAAGTTTTGCTTGAGGTTGAAAGAAGGAAAAAAAAACATATTAAAAAACTTGAAGAAGTACTGGTAGCTATAACCGAAATTAAACAAGCTAAGGTGCAGGTTTCATTTAAATGAGCTATTAAAGATTTTTAAAATATTTACCTAAACAGATTAACCAATTAATTTACATTATGGACAGTTCGGTATTAATTAACACTTTTGCAGATTTTGCTAAGTTGAAGAATATAGATCGCCCTACAATGATCCGTATTCTTGAAGATGTATTCCGTACTATGGTTAGGAAAAAGTTCAATACAGATCAAAATTTTGATGTTATTATAAATGTAGATAAAGGAGATTTGGAGATTTGGCGTTATCGTGAAATTGTAGAAGATGATGCTGAAGTTGAAGATGAAAATATAACTATTAGGTTAACAGAAGCAAAAAAAATAGAAGAAGATTTTGAGGTAGGTGAAGAAGTTGCCGAAGAAGTAAAAATTATAGACTTCGGTAGGAGGTTGGTGCAAACAGCGAGGCAAACACTTATTCAAAAAGTGAAAGACCTTGAAAAAGATATATTATTTCAAAAATATAAAGATTTAGTTGGTGATATGCTTACTTGTGAAGTATATCAAACACTAAGTAGGGAAGTAATTTTAATTGATAATGATCGCCAAGAGCTGTCGCTCCCAAAGTATGAACAAATATACAAGGATAGATTTCGAAAAGGAGATACAGTAAGGGCAATTATTCACCGAGTTGAAATGGTGAACAATAATCCCAAAATAATTCTTTCGAGAACTTCTCCCGAATTTTTGGAAAGGCTTTTTGAAAACGAAGTTCCCGAGGTTTACGATGGCATAATAACCATAAAAAAAGTAGTAAGAGAGCCTGGTGAGAGAGCAAAAGTAGCAGTAGAGTCGTATGATGATCGTATCGATCCTGTAGGTGCTTGTGTAGGAATGAAAGGTTCGAGAATTCACAGTATAGTTAGAGAACTCCAAAATGAGAACATAGATGTAATTAACTATACAGATAACATAGAACTCTATATTGCCAGAGCACTTAGTCCTGCTAAGATTAACAATATTAAAATTGATGAAAACAAGCAAAGAGCATCCGTATTTTTAAAGCGTGATCAAGTATCTTTAGCAATTGGAAAGGGTGGGCAAAATATAAAATTGGCAAGTAGGCTAGTGGGTTTAGAAATAGATGTATTTAGAGAACTTGGCGATTTTGAAGACGATGATGAAGATGTGGAATTGAGCGAATTTACCGATGTGATAGACGAGTGGATGATTGATGAGTTAAAACGTATTGGACTGGATACCGCTAAAAGTGTTTTAGCAGTTAGTCCTCAAGATTTACTCAGAAGAACTGAGCTAGAAGAGGAATCAATAGACTGGATAAGAGATATCTTGAAAAAAGAGTTTGAATAATATTATCCTTTGAAAAAAGGATGTTACTTAGATTAAAATTATTACTATTTTAAAATACCAGCCTTTTTAACAAAAGAGTATCAATATTTAAGTTTCAATATTCGATAGTATATAGATTACATTTGCTTTTATACATTTAGCTTAAATTAGTAGCACTTTTTTAGGTAATAGTGAAAAGGTATGGTAATTTAAATGCTTGATACTTAACAATTAGGATTGAAAATTTTTATCTTTGAACCAAATTCTACTTCATATAGCAGAATACTTAAGAAGAAATTTTTCATCTCACAAAAAAAATTAAGCTAGTACATACACCAAAATATGAGATTAAGTCAGGCAGCGAGAAAATTTAATGTAGGAATCGTCACGATAGCTGAGTTATTGGAGTCTAAAGGATTTCATGTTGATGCAAAACCCAACACGAAAGTTACGGACGAACAATTGAAGATGCTTGAAAAAGAGTATGAATCCTCTATGGCAGTAAAACAAGAGGCTGCTGAACTTACTATCGGATCTAGCCATAATGATATGGTTATAAAATCTGACAAAAATATTCCGGTTGTCGATGATGTAGAAGAAGAAGATATTTTAGTAGTTGATAAATCTACTCCTAATGAGGTAAAGCAACCAGAGAAAGAAGTTACTGTGGAGGATAAGGAAGAAGCAAAAGATAAGGAAGTAGTAGTAGAAGAGGTTGAGAAAATTGTCCCCGACAGCATAAGTGCAAAACCTTCTGGTCTTAAAATAATTGGCAAAATTGAACTTGATAAGAAAGGTAGACCGATAACAGAGAAGAAAAAAACTGAAAAGCCAGCAGAAGTTAAAGAAGAAATATCCTCTAAGAAAGAAAAAGTAGAGCAAGAGCAAGAAGAAGTTAAAGTTCAGCCTAAAGAAGAAAAAGAAGTCGTTGCTAAGGATGAAGTAGAAGAGGAAATAAAAACTGAAGAATTACCAGTTGCAGAAGAAAAGCAAGTTGAACTTGAAGAAGTAGAAGAGAAAGTTGTAGAAGAAGAAGAAGAGGTGGAGGTTGTAATTGAGGAAGAAATAATTCAAGCAGAAACAGAGACAACTGATGATTCAAAACAAGAGGAAGTAGTTATAGAGGATACTGAAGAAGTAGTTATTGAAGAAACTGAAGAGGAAGCAGCACAAATAACAAGTGAAGAAACTGATAAAGAATCTCTAATAAAGGCAAAATCTGATAAACTGCAAGGTCTTAAAGTCGTAGGTAAAATAGACCTTCCTAGTGAGTCTGCAGCCAAGAAAAAGCCTAAACAAGTTGCCTCTTCTGACGAAAGAAAAAGTAAAGCGAAGAGAAAGCGGAAACGAGTTAGGATTCAGAATCCTGAAAGTCAAGAAAAGAAACAGCAACAGGAAAAATTACAGAAAGAACAGCAAGAAGCCAGAAAACAAAAGACAAGAAAGGAAAGACCTAAAAAAGAAGAAGTTTCTGAAAAAGAAGTACAAGAGAACTATAAACAGACGCTTGCTAGGTTGAGTGGGGGTACTCCTAATAAATCGGGTAGAAAATACAGGAAAGAGAAAAGAGATGCTATTGCAGCAAAAGAAGCACAGCAACTGCAAGAAGAGGAAGAAAGTAATGTGTTAAAAGTTACTGAATTTATTTCCACTAATGAACTAGCTACTTTAATGGAGGTAAATGTAAACGAGATAATAGGTAGTGCCATGAAACTAGGCATGTTCGTTTCCATTAACCAAAGGCTAGATGCCGATACAATTACCATGCTCACAGATGAGTTTGGATATGATGTACAGTTTACCTCAGCAGAAGAAGAAGTAGAAATAAATTTAGAAGAAGAAGAAGACCGCCCGGAAGATATGGTAGAAAGGGCACCCATTGTAACTATCATGGGGCATGTAGATCATGGTAAGACTTCTTTACTAGATTATATTAGAAAAACTAAAGTTGCTGCTGGGGAAGCAGGAGGCATTACACAACACATCGGTGCCTATCGTGTTTCTACCGAATCGGGTCGTGATATTGCCTTTTTAGATACACCTGGTCACGAAGCATTTACTGCTATGCGTGCAAGGGGTGCTAAATTGACGGATGTAGTAATTATAGTAATTGCTGCAGATGACAGTGTAATGCCACAAACAAAAGAAGCGATAAACCATGCTCAGGTAGCTGAAGTACCTATAGTTATAGCAATTAACAAAGTGGATAAACCTACTGCTAATCCGCATAAAATAAAAGAAGAGCTTGCCAACATGAATGTGTTAGTAGAAGAGTGGGGAGGAAAGGTACAGTGCCAAGAAATATCTGCTAAAACAGGTCAAGGTGTTGAAGAATTGTTAGAAATGGTATTGCTTGAGTCTGATATTTTAGAGCTCAAAGCTAATTATAATAAAAAAGCTGCTGGAACAGTAGTAGAAGCATCTTTAGACAAAGGTAGAGGATATGTTTCTACTGTATTGGTGCAAACAGGAACATTAAAAATTGGTGATATAGTACTTGCCGGGCAATACCAAGGTAGGGTAAAAGCAATGACAGGTTCGAGAGGAGAGAAACTTAAAAATGCAGGTCCTTCAACACCGGTACAGCTCTTAGGTCTTAATGGAGCTCCACAAGCTGGTGATAAGGTGAATGTGCTGGAAAGTGAAAGAGAAGCGCGTGAAATTGCCAATAAGCGTGAGCAAATACTGAGAGAACAAAGTATCAGGGCAACTAAGAGAACTACACTTAGTGATATTGGAAAGAGGATTGCCATGGGGAATTATCATCAGCTTAATATTATTATTAAAGGTGATGTTGATGGTTCCGTTGAAGCACTATCTGACTCACTATTAAAAATCTCTACTGATGAGGTGGAAGTAAATATTATACACAAAGCTGTAGGGCCTATTTCTGAAAATGATGTATTGCTTGCTAGTGCATCGGATGGTATTGTAATTGGTTTCCAAGTACGTCCTACACCAATTTCCAGAAGGCTTGCAGAGAGAGAAGATGTGGAAATAAGGTTATATTCAGTTATTTACCACGCTATTGAAGATGTAAAAGATGCTATGGAAGGTTTACTCTCTCCTGATATAGAGGAAGAAATTACCGGTGTTGCTGAAGTGAGAGAAGTCTATAAAATCAGTAAAGTAGGTACTGTAGCGGGTTGTTACATGTCTGATGGCTACATTAAAAGAAACTTGAAAATACGCCTTATTAGAGATGGAATTGTAGTTTACGGTGGAGAAAATGGT
>JBCDJE010000192.1:0-7346 GCA_038748185.1 Bacteroidota bacterium | reverse complement strand
TTTTTTTTGTTCTGTACTTTCTTTACAACTAACTAAGAAAAAACAGCTAATAAAGAACAAATACAGTAAATCGCTAAATTTCATATTAAAACACATAGATTTGTCAAAAAAATTACAGGAAACACTAGTAAGAATAAGCATACTGTTATTTGTTGTTCCTAAATCTATGTATAAAAACCATTTACATAAAACTGTTTCTAAAAAAAATTACATTTCTTAATTTAGTGGAAGGTAATTCTTTATACCAAGTTTTGCATGAGATTAAAAAAGAGTGCGAACGATTTTTAATATTGATTAAAATTTAAATAATGGGAAAACCTCTTGGCAAGTTATTAGTCATAGATGATAATGAGGATGTTTTATTGGCAGCCAAATTATTGTTGAAGAAACACGCTGATTTGGTGCAGATAGAAAGCAATCCCAAAAAAATTCCCTTTCTGCTTAATAATGATACCTATGATGTAATCTTGCTAGATATGAACTTTAGCAAGGATATTACAAGTGGTAAAGAAGGTTTCCATTGGCTAGAGCAAATCCTTGAAATTGACCCTGAAGCAGTAGTAGTATTAATTACCGCCTTTGGCGATGTAGAAATGGCGGTTAAGGCATTAAGAGCTGGAGCAACAGACTTTGTATTAAAGCCTTGGCAGAACGAAAAGTTAATTGCTACTTTAACTACTGCTATGCGCTTAAAACAAGCTAAAAATGAAGTAAACACCTTACGCCAAGAAAAGAATAATCTTACTTCGGCACTCAATAAAGACAAATCTTATAGTGAAATTATCGGTTCTAGCCAATCGATGATGAAAGTATTTGAGGTAATTGAAAAAGTAGCAGCTACTGATGCTAATGTGTTAATTTTAGGTGAAAACGGAACCGGGAAGGAGGTAATTGCTAGAGCATTGCACAAGAAATCGTTGAGGCAAGATAAGGCATTTATAGGAGTGGATATGGGCACAATTACAGAAAGCCTTTTTGAAAGTGAATTATTTGGGCACAAAAAAGGGGCTTTTACAGATGCTAAAGACGACCGAGCAGGGCGTTTTGAAATTGCTAACAATGGCACTTTATTTTTAGATGAAATTGGTAATTTATCTCCTGCGTTACAAGCTAAATTGCTAACTGTTATTCAGCGAAGGGAAGTAACTAGGGTAGGTGCTAACAAACCTACATCCATTGATATTAGGTTAGTATGTGCCACTAATATGCCTTTGTACGAAATGGTGGAAAGCAATGAGTTTAGGCAAGATTTACTCTACCGTATTAATACCGTAGAAATACAATTGCCGCCATTGAGAGAAAGAAATGAAGATTTAGCACCGCTTTCGGCACATTTTATAGGCAATTATTGTAAGAAATATAGAAAACCACAAAAAAGACTGGCATCTAGTACTTTGCGAAAGTTTGAAAAGTACCATTGGCCAGGTAATATAAGAGAACTACAACATGCTATCGAGAGAGCAGTCATTATGAGTGACGAAGATTTATTGCAACCCTCGGACTTTCTTTTTCTGGTTGAAAAGAATGATGCTGAAGAAATTGATTTTTCTGAGTATGATTTAGATACCGTAGAAAAAATGATGATCCAGAAGGCGATAAGTAAAAATGCAGGAAATATTTCAAAAGCTGCGAAATCTCTCGGACTAACCAGGGCATCGTTATATAGAAGGTTGGAAAAGCATGGGCTTTAAAGATTTTAGGTTAAGGGTAATACTAAGGATGGTTTTTCTTACCGGAACAATTTGTATCCTGTTTTACCTTATTTTCACGCAAATGTACTCTATCACCGTGGCTTTTGTTGCGGGGTTGGTTATCTATCAGGTTACAGCAATTATAAAACTACTCGAAAATACCAATCGAGAAGTAATAGATTTTTTAAGTTCTATCCGTTACGATGACTTTTCGCAATCTTACCAACTTACAGGGCGAGGAGGAAGCTTCGATCAGCTCAATAATGAGTTTAACAAGGTAATTCAGAATTTTAAAAATATAAGAAACGAAAAAGAAGCTGAATATCAATACCTTAGAAATATCATTCACCACATTGGTATTGGTATCTTATCTTTCGATAAAAAAGGTGATGTACAAATTATCAATACAGCTGCCAAGCGACTTTTTAAAGTAAATCGCCTCCGTAATATCTCTAAATTACAAGTCTTTAGTCCCGAACTAGTAGAACATCTTCATCAACTTAGAACAGGTGCTAAGGCATTAGTAAGGGTGCGAGATAATGGTGAAATAGTGCAATTAGCAATCTATGCAATTGAACTGTATTTAAAAGGAGAGGAATTCAAGTTAGTAACTGTGCAAAATATCCAAAGTGAGCTTGAAGAAAAAGAAATGGAAGCATGGCAAAACTTGATTAGGGTGCTTACTCACGAAATAATGAATTCAGTAACCCCAATTTCTTCACTTGCCAACACTGTACACGGTGAAATAAGTTATATAAAAGATACACAAGAACAAGCGCTTTCAACTGAAGATTTGGAAGATATTGGTATGGCAATAGACACCATAAAGAGGCGTAGTGAAGCTTTGATACGTTTTGTAAGTGATTTTAGAAATCTTACACACATGCCTGAACCGAATCTCAACCATGTGAAAGTAGGTGAAATGTTTAAGCATATTCAAATCTTAATGAATAATGATTTTAAATCGTACAATATTCGATTCGAAACTCGTCTTGAACCGGAATCACTCATTGTAACTGCCGACCAAGAACTAATAGAGCAAGTACTTATTAACATGGTGAAAAATGCAGTACAAGCCCTACAGGAAATGAGTGAAGACGAAAACAATCATAAACTAATTCTACTTTCCGGATATCAGAATAATAATAACAGACCAGTGATTTCGGTAAATGATAATGGTCCCGGAATAGATCGGGATGCAATAGATCGCATATTTATTCCCTTTTTTACCACAAAAAAAAGAGGCTCGGGAATTGGCTTGAGTCTTTCAAGGCAAATTATGCGCAAGCACAAAGGCACGATTACGGCCAATTCGAACCCTGGAGAGGGTACTACTTTTAATCTGGTTTTTTAGCTAAGTAAGTTGTTGCTTATGGCAGTAAAAATTTTATGCCTCAAAAGAAATTGGTGTATATGTACACTACATCAATTTAATCATACACTTCGTCAATGATGTTTGTTAAGCTATTCTGCAAGCCTTTGTTTTAAGGAAAAATGCAGATGAAACGAACATGAGCTTTAATCATTTAGACCACACACAATAAAGAATGATTAAAATTTATGTACGTTCCTGAATGTATTTAAATTTTTTGGACATTCAGAAATCAAAAAGTTTCAAACAGATGAAAAGCTTTAATATAATTTTTAACATATGTGTAATACTCTCTTTTTTAATCGGATGCAAGACAACATTAGAAGAGGAAGATGATCAATTGACTCAAGCAGTAATTGAAAAGAAAATCCAAACATTAAATAATTTATTGGTTGAAGCAGCAAAGTTGAAGAATTTTGCCAAAGTTGCTAATATCTATATGAATGAAGCGATTTTACTTGCTGAATATAATCCCCTCATTGATGGCAAGGATGATATAGAAAAATACTATACTGAAATCTTTGATAGACAAGATATAACTGATTATCAAAAACATACAACTGAAATCTTCCATCTAGAAGAAACTATTCTTGAAATAGGTATTTTTCAAAAAGACTTCACTGACCAAGAACAACAGAAAGGTAAATATTGGAATGTCTGGAAGTTACAAGAAGACGGTAGCCTACTTCTAAAAGCAGAAACATTTGGTTTTTTTTACCCAATCAAAGATCCATCTCGGTTAGTAGTAAGTTCGATAAAAGAAGGGGGAATGGGTATGCAATCAAGAACAGGAGTAGAAATTCCTATTGAATTGGATGCTTATAGTGCCTTAATGGGAAAAACTGTAAGAGATCGAGATACAAAAAAAATAGTAGAGTTATATACGCATGATGGTGCTTATTCTCCTTTTGCCGATACCACGAAATATGGCTATGATAATCTGCTAAAACATTACACTCAATATCATAGCCCTCCTGTTGTAATTGATTCTATTGAAGGCTGTACCTACGATTATGAGAAAGTTTCAAATGGCATCATAAGATACACCAAATTCTATGTAGAATGGACTGTTCCCAATCTCTCAGGTAAAACTGAAGGAACAGGAATGAGCTACATGATAAGGCAGGAAGACAATTCCCTAAAATTACATAGGTTAATAGGCCTTCATATTCATGATGAGGGGATAAATGACTGAGTATAGATTTATTAGCCGCTAAGTATTGCATTAGCTACTTACTAAAAGAAAGGATTCATATTAAAAAATTAAGCCATGAATAGTTTAAAACTTCTTTGCTCTCTCTTACTTTTTGTTTGTTTTATAAATCCTACGATAGCTCAAAAAACTAACAAGGAGGCAATAGATAAGATCAGGAACAAAGTGGAAAAGATCAACCATAGCATAGAGCAATGGTACATTCACAAAAGAGTGGATTCAGTTCTTTCGCTATATGATGAAAAATCAACATATATGCCTGAATATAAACCTTCAATGCATCAACTAAATACGATTCAGCTATTTTTTAGCAAGTGGTTTGAGCAAATTGATATTAATTCTTATGAAAGAAAAATATATGAAGTAAAGCCAATAGATAACTATTTTTTGGAAATTGGAAACTTTAGTATAGGATATATCGAATCAAATAATCAGCAAAAAAAGTATGATGGAAAATATATGATAGTCTGGAAGATAGCAATAGATAAGAGCTTAGTGGTTGTCTCAGAAATATTTGGCTCAAATACGTATTTGGGTGCTGTTGAAGTACCCTATGCAAATGTTGAGATAAAAGAATGTGAGTCTTTACCAAATAATAAAATTAGTGTTAAAACACGCAAAGAGATTACAGAAGTTAACAATGCAGTTATCAGATCTGTAGTCAAGGGAGATAGTGAAGCTCGAGCCAACAGATTTTCTGAGGATGCTATTTATATGCCCCATTTTAAATCTATACTTATTGGTCTCCCTACTATTCGGTCATATATGTTAGAAACTTATTCGCCCGAAGCAAAACTATATGTAACCCATACTTATGGGAGAATGTATGATTTAGGTCAATTTATTTTAGTAAATGGTCATTTTCAAGGTGGTTGGGGGGATAAGGCAAGTGGTGGTGAGTTTGAAGGAAACATGCTAAATCTTTGGAAAAGGACAACAGAGGGTGAGCTGAAAATGTATCGTCAACTTGCTAAATAATGACAGAGATATTATTGACTTTAACAAGTAAGGGTTCACTATATCAGTCAGTAGTGTCGAAACTTCTATTGAATTATTTCTAACTTTTAACAACAAACTTTTATGAAGTCCAAAGCAATATTTATTTTTTTTCTATTTGCGACATTTCTAGTTAATGCTCAAATCAAAGAAGAACAATTAAATTCCTCAGAATTAGTCAAGCTTTTTGATAAAAGTAAACCTCCAGCAAAAATTGAATTGAGCAAGCTAGACTGGATGAAGGGCACTTGGCAGGCTGTAATGAAGTTTTGGGAAGGAGATACGACTAGCATATTTGTAGAACACATCATTTTGCCAGAAGAAGTAGCACAAATGCCTGGATTTGTAAGAGCTATGCGAAAGAATAGTATTACATTTTACGAAATTACACAGTTTATAAAAGTCGGTGCATCTGTTTCTTATAGGGTAAAGCATTTCTCTGGAGATTTAAAAGGGTGGGAACCACAAAATGAATATATCGATCGACCACTTGTGGAAGCTACCCCAACTACTTTATACTTTGATGGGATTACCTTTCAAAGAAAAAATCACAATAATTTTACTGTTTATTTCTTAATTCAGCATGGGCAAGATAAGGGGACTATACTTGAAATTCCTTTTAGAAAAGTGTAGTAAGGGTGTGCTATTGCTTTAGAATTGCAAATTGTCCCTGCATCTTCATTGCAATTGATATCCTACCAAAGTTTTTAAAGAAAACTTGAAAATTGCCTTATCATATACTTTTGGGCTGATATTTTTTATTTTATCGAGGTTTAAGATGCTATTATTAAAAGTGTTTCTGAAATGATGAGGATAATAATTTTGCGAACTTTTTTTGATGTTATTTATACTACTATTTAAGATCCAAGTTTGGATAAGTATATTGTGAGGTTATATAATTGGGACTTGTAAAGAATTACCTTCCATTTGCTTAGAAAATAAAAAGAAATCTTCATATAACAGAGATACAAAATCTATTAACTTAGTATCAAAAGAATCCTGAAAGGATTTTTTTTAAGCATAAACGATTATTACAGAATCTTTTCAGTGGCATATACAGATAGTGCTAAATGTTATGGTGTTGGGTGGATATGGGGGCGTTGAAAGGTGCTTATGTACAAATCTTTACATTTTACCAATCATCTTTTGTTGATTGCAGGAAGAAATATAGAAATAGTAAAAAGCTATTCGAAAAAACTAAAAGCAGAGTTCCCCAAAAGAAGTATTGAAGTTGTTATACCGATGCAAGCATTGAAGCTAGCCTTTACGCTGTATTTGAAGAAATAGATTTAGTGATTGTAACTGCAACAATTCCGGAATCAATTCAAAATATTGCTAAAGTGGCATTGGCTACCGGAACAGATATGTTAGATATTTTGATTAGAAGCGATGTAGTAGATAAGCTGGCAAAATATAAAGAGATTCTTGTAAAAAGTAATACCACTTTTATTACTCAAGCTGGTTTTCATCCAGGCTTAGTTTCGCCCATTATTCGATATGCTAAAGCTAAGTTTGATAGATACGAAACTGCCAATGTTGCTATATCTATGGGCGCCGTCTTTGAGCAGCCCAAAGCAATCCGTGAAATTATGCATAAAGTAATTGCTGGTAAATCAGAAGTATTGGAGAAAGGTTTCTGGAGAAAAGCCAATTATAAAGATGCAATAGCAGTTAATTTTTCTTCGATAATGGGGGTTAAAAAATGCTTTCCAATTCAGATGAAAGAGCTTTATGGCTTAGAGACAGAATTGGGTTTGCAAAATGCTGGAGTCTATGTTGCCGGTTTCTCATCTTTCATTGATAATTACATTTTCCCATTAGCAGTAATAGGGGGATTTATAAATAAACGATTAAGCGAGAAATTTTGCAGTTGGTTAATGTTTAAAAGTATAAAATCTGATGCGATTCCTTATCTTAAATTCATGCTTGATGCAAAAGGGATGAAGCATGGTAAAGAAATAGCATACCATGTTGAAATAAATGCGAATAATTCATTTGACTTTACTGCTAAGGCAGTTATTGCTTGCTTAAAACAGTATGAAAATAATCGCGTAAATACTTCTGGGTTGCACTT
>JBCDJE010000191.1:0-7348 GCA_038748185.1 Bacteroidota bacterium | reverse complement strand
TTTTTTTGTAAAATGTAGGTTTTATCTGCTGGTAGGGCAGATTCATATTAATTAATGATTCTGAATGCCCCAAAAACAAGTATCCACCCTTTTTTAGACTGCTTGTAATCTTTTCCACTACTTTTCCCTGTAATTCTACATTGAAGTAAATACCTACATTGCGATAGAAAATAAAGTCAAATTGGTAAGGTATATTGTAGTCTATATCTAAAAAATTAAGCTGCTTAAAAGAAACATTTTTAGATAAATTAGGCTTAATTTTTACATAATTGTTGGCGTCATTTTTACTTTTCAGGAAATATCTATTTAAAATAGATGGGGTTATTCCATTTGCGAAACTTTGGTGATAAATCCCTTTTTCTGCTCTTTGCAATACACTCTTAGAAATATCGGTACCCAGAATTTTATATGAGAAATTTTTATTCAGTTCTATTTTGAGTTCTTCAAGAATAATACAGAGTGTATAAGCCTCTTCGCCAGAAGAACACCCTGCACTCCAAAAGTTAAATACATTCTTAAACTCTATTTCTTTTTGGATTACCTGTTTTAAATAGTCAAAATGTAAGGGTTCCCTGAAAAAATCAGTCTTATTGGTAGTTACAATATCAATAAAAGTTTGAAACTCATTTTTACTCTGCACTATTGTGTTGAACAAGTACTTTTCAAATGAATTTATATTGAGTGCCCTCATTCTTTTCTGAAGGCGCGATTCCAACAAAACTTTTTTAGCAACCGGCATTTTTATACCCAGTCTAGATTCAATAAGTTTAGAGGCTTTAGCAAATGTCTCTGGTGACATTTTTAAAAAGTTATGATATGCAGCTGAATAATTATTCATTTAATAAAAACATAAACTTTTGCCTTAAACAATTAAATATTAGGTAGTAATGTTTGTTTATTCTGTTCATGCAGTTGCCGTCGCTAGCGTAATAGCATCTAACTTTTTAAGCTCCTCTTTATCAAAAACTTTTTCTACGTCCACTATCATAATAAACTTATCATCTTTGCTAACAATGTTTTCGATATATGTTACTTTTTGCTCATCTTCCAACGCAGGAGGCGGCAAAAGTGCTTCTTCTTCAATTTGTACTACATCATCGGTATAGTCAACCACGCCACCAATTAATATTTTATTCTCATTATTTCGCAATTCAAAAACAATAACTCTGGTTTTGTATGTATCTTTTGAAGTAGGCAAACCAAATCTTACAGAAAGATCAACAACAGGTAATACATTACCTCGAAGGTTGATGATGCCCTTCATGTAAGCAGGAGACTGGGGGATTTTCGTAACATCAGGCATTTCTATTATTTCTTTTACAAATGCAATCGAGGAGGCAAACTCCTCCTTGTGTACACCAAATGTCAGATATGCACCACTACTATTCATTTCTTTCTTCATAAAAAACCTTTAATTCATATTTAATAATTTATTGGCATCGAATACCAGAGCGAGTTTTCCGTCACCTAATATGGTGCTGCCTGAAATAAAGTTTTGATTTTGGTAATAATCGCCAAGTGGTCTTATCACGGTTTGTATTTGCCCTTTTACATTATCCACAGCGAAGCCTTTCAGCCCTTCTTGCCCCTCACAAAGAATAATGCTTGCTGTATCGGGCATTTGATCATTATCTTCTTCAAATTTTTCCCTCAATAAAAGTACCGGGAAAAGTTGCCCATTTATTTCTACAGATTTTGAAAGCTTATCGGCTCTATTAAGAGATTGATAGGGCAACCGCTCAATTCTCTCTACAATATGTAATGGGAATACATATTGTGTCCCTCTTATTTCTGTAAGTAGTCCATCCATAATAGAGAGAGATAGGGGTAAATTTATTCTAATAGTCGTACCTTCACCCACTTTAGATATTACCTCAACTTTTCCTCGAATCTCTTCTAATTTTTTTCTTACCACATCCATACCTACTCCTCTACCAGAAACATCAGTGATCTTATCTGCCGTAGAAAACCCTGGATGAAAAATCAGGTTTAGCAGTTTAGCATCATCTAAGTCATCCGATTTATCAATTAATTTTTTTTCTATGGCCTTTGCCTTAATTACTTTTGGGTCAATGCCTTTCCCATCGTCTGAAATCTCTATAATTACTTCTGTACCAGAATAGTAGGCATTAAAGGTAATCATAGCTTCTTCTGGTTTACCTAATTCTTTTCGTTTTTGGGTAGGCTCTATGCCATGATCCATACTATTCCTGATAATGTGTAGCAATGGATCGATCAAGATTTCTATTACCTTTTTGTCTAATTCGGTATCCTCACCTTGTATTATAAAATTTACTGGTTTGTTCAACTCTTTAGAAAGATCTCTTACTAATCGCTCAAAACGCATCACCAAAGAGTTTATAGATACCAACGAAACATCAATAACTACTTTTCTAAGGTTATCTGAAATAATTTCTAAATTTTCAGAAATAGCTTGTAAAATATTGTCATCCTTTTCATTGGAATAATTGCTGAGCAAAGCTTGTGCTGTAACCAATTCACTGACCCAGTTCATTAACTCATCTATTTTGCTTGAAGGCACCCTAATACTAGCATTACCCATTTGAGCTTTATTTTCACTCATGCTCACTTCGCTTTCTTCTAGCGTTTCATTCTTAGTGGCATTTGATGTTAAAAAGCTTTCAACAACTTCTAAACTTATTGGCTTAGAGGCTTCCTCCCACTTTTCTAATTGCACCGTAAACGCTTTCTCACTTAAAAAATCAGTATCAGAAAGTTTGTGGATCGCAACTTCTACTTCATCTACAAACAAAAAAAGTCCTTCAATAGTATCTTTTGTTTCATCTGTAGCCATAAATACAGACCAGTGCTCAATAATTTGTGCATCTTTTCCAGCAAAAGGGATAATCTTTAATTTCCCATAATCTTTAAGATCCTCAAACACACCGAAAATCGGATAGAAGTTTTCTTTTTTGATTGGTATTGCCGGTATTACTTCTATATAAAAACTGGAAAAGCCTGAGTCTTCTTTTTCTTTTGTGTCTCTTTCAAAAATCGCTTCAGTTTTAGCTAATTCAATTTCTCGCTGCTTTTTCTCTAAAAGCCTACATTCTTTTTGTAGCTTTTCCATTAGTTGCCCATACGTCCTATTATTTCTCTTAAGTTTTACTTCAGGATCTTGTAATATACTTCTAAGCATATCTAAAGAACTATAGAGTAATTTTAAGGAAGTATCATCTAGCTTTTTGATATCATTTCTAATTCCATCAAAGATAGTTTCCATTAAATGGGAAAAATCTCCCATTTTCTGTAAATCAAACATATATGAAGCGCCCTTTAATGTATGAAGTGCCCTAAAAGCTTCCTCTAGAAATACTTTTTTAGCATTCTTCTCATAAGATATCAGCGATTTTTCCGCAATATCTATTTGATCTACAGCTTCCTCTAGAAATGATTCCAAAAAATTTTCTTCCATCTTTTATTTCATCTGATAAAAAAAATGATTTCGCAGTGAAATCAGCCTAGCTCTAAATATCATTTAAGGTACCTTAGGTGGTACATCTCATTCTGTTATACAAAGGTTATGGAAGTCTTAGTAAGTTAGTTTTAATTAGTTCATAATACCAAGGCTTTTCATTGTTGTGGGTTTGGATGAAAAAGCATCAATCCTTTTTTTCTTATTATGATGCTTCTTGCTTCGCCAATGCATGATTGATATAACCCAAAAAATTTACAAAATTGTACGGTTTGCTCATCCATGCGAATAAACCATGTTTTTTTGCCTCTTTCTTTAATTCTATATCGTTTTCAGTAGTTACAAAAATAACCGGGATATGTGCTGTTGCCGCATTACTCTTCATAGACTTTAAAAGATCCATTCCACTCATATTGGGCATGTTGAAATCGGTAATAACCAAATCAATAGTCTCTTTTTGTACTATTTCCCATGCTTCAGCTCCATCATCTGCTCTTGATATTAAAAAACCCTGTTTCTCAAGGGTGCGGCAAATTACATCTTGGATACTTCTGAAATCCTCTACCACTAGTATGTTTTTATCCATAATGGTGTTAGCTTAAAGTTTTGTACTCTTAGTTAACACTGTATAGCCGTTTATTATTTTGTGTAGGTGCTTCTCAATAGCAAGAAACATGTAGAGTATGCTTTTTTTTAAAGAAAAGTAGTTATTTGATCTATTAGGTTTAAAATAGGAATTTCCAGAGCATATAAGATATTTAGTTCTATCTCTTTTTAATAAAGGGCACTATTTTCAAAGTGTAATATTTTGATTAAAATTAAATTAATAAACATATAATAAACTTTATTTGGCGCAAAATAGCAATTCAACAAGAAAGGAGCGGGTAAATCTTTTGAGGATTATTACGCTTGAAGACTGCTCTTACTCATGATATTGTTTGGAATTTGTTTTAGTGACATTGTTCTAATAGCTGCACCTAGCCTTACAGCCTCCTGTGGCATACCATAAACCACACATGATTCCTTGTTTTGAGCAATTGTGAATGCTCCTGCCTCCTTCATCTCCAGTAGTCCTTGTGCCCCATCTTTACCCATGCCTGTCATAATAATGCCTATGGCATTTTTACCCGCATATTGAGCTGTAGATTTAAAAAGTACATCTACACTTGGTTTATGTCTATTCACCAGAGCACCATCATCAAGTTCTACGAAATATCTTGCTCCACTTCGTTTTACTAACATGTGTTTATTACCTGGTGCAATCAATGCTTGTCCTCTTATTAGTGCATCACCGTTCTCGGCTTCCTTCACAGTGATCTCACAAATATTGTTCATTCTTTCAGCAAAGGTTCTAGTAAAATGCTCTGGCATGTGTTGCACTATTGCTACAGGCGGGCAATCATAAGTTAAATTTTTAAGTACATAATGTATGGCTACCGTACCTCCAGTAGATGCGCCAATAGCAACTATCTTATCGGTAGTTTCCAACATGCTTTTGCTAGGAAGTTTTCCTATTGCTATATCAGCGGATAGTGAGTTTTTGGCCTTAATAGTATTGAGTTTTTCTTTGTTTTTAGATACATTAGCACGTGCAGCAGCTCGGATTATATCCATAAAATTCAATCTCTCAATACTTTGTAAATCACCGATACTTCTCATACTAGGTTTATTGACTATATCTATGGCGCCAAGCTCAAGTGCTTTAATTGCTGTAGTATTTCCTTTTATTGTAAGGCTAGAAACTACCACTACTGGAATAGGTTTCTGTTTCATTAGTACCTTTAAAAAGGTCAGTCCATCCATTCTGGGCATTTCGACATCAAGCGTGATTACATCAGGAATTTGCTTCTTGATTTTTTCCGCAGCAAAATAAGGATTAGCCGCTGTTCCAATTACTTCAAAATCAGGTTCAGATAAAAACAGTTTTTCCAAAGTCTGTCTAACAAGTGCCGAATCATCGATTATCAATATCTTAATCTTTCTCTTCATGATGTAAAGTCGAAGTATGATAGTTTAAAAACGGAACTAGATTCATTTGTTGCCTTTACACTGAGTCGAGAATTTGTTTAATCAACATCAAAAGCTAAGCAGAAAAAATAATCAGAGATTATCTTTTTTTAATCAATGAAATTGTCTGGAAAAGATCTTCCTTTTTAGTGATAAAAATAGTCCTAAATCCAATTATATCTAAGTTGAACTAGTTTCGAGTGGAGGTTTCAAATCTTATAATAATAGAGTCATTCTGATGTAATTCACTGATTATTTCCCAAATACTACTTATAATAAATTGATTATCGCCTACACGAGTATTTCTAGGTGGTCTTCAAACTTATGAAAATATCATAACTCATTGGTTTTTACACCAGAACAAGTCAATTGTACTTTGCATAAAATATATTGTATTATTCCTTACGTTAGTCAGAATATAAAGTATTTGCTAAGGAGTTTAACAATATGCAAACAGAGGAAATACCCACAATACAAACCTATGTAAAGCTACCTTGGGTAAATACAGCTATTGGAAATGCTAAAAAAGTATTCCACGACACTTTTCATCATGTGAAAACAGTATATCTACAAAATTATCTTGACAAGTTTTGCTACAAACTCAATAGAAAATACTTTAAAAAATAGAATCTTTGATAGAATATTGATTATTTGTACTTTGATTTGAGGTAGTTAAATGGAGCATTATTTATATATTGAACTGATTTAAAAATGATTGTTAATGAAACTTGTAACTATTTGAAAATCAACGCTTAGATAATTGGTTATCGCTTTAAAAAGCGCATTATTAAAAGTATCACACTAATCCAACTTATTTTTCTCCATAGCTTTCTCATTTACTACTAAACCTAGCCCAGCAGTTTGAGGTACTTTTAAGTAGCCATCTTCAAATTCAAAATAGTTATCAAATAATTCAAGTAAAGGACCGTAACCCTGATCTATTCTTCTGCCAGCATATTCCTGAAAGCGCGCACCGTTCGGAATAGAAGCCAATAAATTTAAACTTGCTGCTGTAGCTAAAGTAGGCTTAGCATTGTGTACCATAATTTGTTTACCAAAGGCATGGGCTAAAGCTGCTGCTTTTTTACATTCTGAAATGCCTCCACATTTTATAACATCTGCATTAATAATATCTACATTGGCAATGGTAATTAAATCTTTAATCATCCAAGCATTATATTCATGCTCTCCAGCCATTACTGAAATATCCAAAGCATCTACTACTTGCCTCAAACCTGTATAATCTTGCTGAAAGACCGGTTCTTCGAGTGCTGAAAGATTAAAGTCATCTACTAATCTTCGAGCTAAAACAGTTGCCTCAGCAGGGGTATAACCATTATTAAAGTCAACAAAAAGTTTTATATCGTCTCCAATAGCAGCCCTAACCTCCTTCACTACATCATAAATATCGTCGGGATAAGGATTTATGTTTTCCTGTCTAATCTGCATTCTGGCTTTTACTGCTTTATACCCTTGCTCTACAAAAGCAGCCGCTTTTGCTGCCATTTCACTAGGGGTATAATAATCATTGCCTCCTTTACTTCTGCCATAACTACCATAAACCCGTATTTTTTCAAGTCCATTTCCTCCTAGTAACTGGTGAACAGGCATATTTAAGATTCTGCCTTTTAAGTCCCATAACGCATTATCGATTCCTGAAAGTGAGCCAGGATGTAAACCGCTTGTTCCTGTTTCCATTCCTTTCATGTAGGCTTCGTGCCAAATTTGCTCGCTGTTAAAAGGATTTCTACCAATTACATATTTTGCCAAAGCCTTTTTAATATATTGTGGCGTAAATACTCTGTTGGCACCATCACTCTCTCCCCAACCTGAAATACCTTCGTTAGTTTCAACTTTTACAAAGGTGGCCTTTTTAAAGCGATAAGTTTTTACGTCAGTAACTTT
>JBCDJE010000190.1:0-7368 GCA_038748185.1 Bacteroidota bacterium | reverse complement strand
TTTTCCTGATATATGGGCAAGAATAGTATGACCATTCTCTAGTTTTACACGGAATCTTGCATTAGATAAAGCTTCTACTATTGTACCATCAAGTTCTATATTATCTTGTTTAGGCATATTGGGTTGCTAGTACGTTTTCAATATATTCAAATGTTGTTAATACTTAAGGTTTTCCATTAACGAAAGCTACTGTATGCTCAAAGTGCGCTGAAGGTTTCTTATCTTTTGTTCTAATAGTCCATCCGTCTCTCTCCTGAATAATATTTTTATTACCCATATTTATCATTGGTTCAATTGCTATTACCAAACCATTTTCAAGCTTTGAACCTCTTCCTCTTTTCCCAAAGTTTGGTACATCTGGCTTCTCATGCAATTTCTTACCTACGCCATGACCTACTAATTCTCTTACTATGGAAAATCCATTACTCTCAGCATAATGCTGAATGGCAAAACTTATATCTCCAATCCTACTTCCATTATTCATTGCTTCAATTCCTTTATATAAGGAACTTTTGGTAACCTCTAATAGAAGTTTTGTATGCTTATCAACTTCACCAACACTATAAGTAAATGCACTATCTGCATGAAAGTTATTAAAATACACTCCACAATCTATGGACACGATATCTCCTTCTTTGAGTGTATAACTACTTGGAATTCCATGAACAACAACTTCATTTACAGAAATACATAATGAAGCTGGAAATCCATTGTAACCTAAGAATGACGGTTTTGCACCATTGTCCTTTATATATTCTTCTGCAACCTTATCTAACTCTTTAGTAGAAATACCAGACTTTACACGTTTAGCTACTTCACCATGTGCTTTTCCTAATAGTAAAGCACTTTCCTTTATAGCTGATATTTCTTCGAGAGTCTTATAATATATCATTTATATAGCAGGTACATTTTGTGATCTTCCTTTCATTTTACCCGATTTCATCATGCCCTCGTAATGCCTCATTAAGAGATAACTTTCTATTTGTTGCAAAGTATCAAGAATTACCCCTACCATAATAATTAATGAAGTACCTCCATAAAACTGAGAGAAATTTATACTTACTCCTGCTGCATTAGCAAATGCTGGTAATACTGCAACAATTGCTAAAAATAATGCTCCCGGTAATGTTATTTTATCTAATACAGCGCTAATATATTCTGAAGTTGGCTCACCTGGTTTTACTCCTGGTATAAAAGCATTATTACGCTTCATATCATCAGCCATTTGCTTAGGGTTAATAGTAATAGCTGTGTAGAAAAAAGTGAAAAGAATAATAAGAATCGCAAAAGTAACATTATACTCAACTGATGTAAATGTTGCAAAAGTTTGAGCAATATATCTTGCTGTATCACTTTGATCTGCCCAAAGGGAAGCTAAGAGCGAAGGTAAAAACATAAGTGATTGCGCGAAAATAATAGGCATCACATTCGCTGAATTAACTTTGAGTGGTATATAAGAGCGTTGCCCTTTTCCAGGTTGCCTTTTTGAACTACCAACTACTTGTCTTGCGTATTGAACAGGAATTCTCCTTATTGCTGTAGTAAGAAGCACCACACTCATCACTATGAAGAAAAGTGCTAAAAACTCTAATACCAATAATAATAGACCGCTTGTTCCTTTCTCACCTACTTCCTGAACTATAGCTAAAGGAAAGCTAGATATAATGCCAATCATTATAAGCATAGAAATACCATTTCCTATTCCTTTCTCAGTAATTCTTTCTCCCAGCCACATACAGAATATAGTACCTGCTGTAAGAATTATCATTGATGATACTACAAAAAAGGTATTATTAATTAATATAGCCTCTGCCGGAATTGTGGCAGCAATATAACCAGAAGCCTGAGCTACTGTAATAACTATGGTTAATACCCTTGTAATTTGATTAATTTTTTTCCTGCCTGATTCCCCTTCTTTCTGCATCTTTTGAAAGTAAGGCACAGCTACTGAAAGTAACTGAATTACAATTGAAGCAGATATGTAAGGCATGATACCTAAGGCAAAAATAGAAGCTCTATTAAAGGCACCACCTAAAAAAGTATTGATCATACCAAAAAAACTACTGGTATTTTGGTTCAATTGATCTGGATCAACACCAGGAAGAACTATAAACGAACCAAGCCTAAAGACTATCAGAAAACCGATAGTATAGAAAATCCTCGTTCTTAGCTCTTCAATTGAAAAGATATTTTGTAATGTCTTAAAGAACCTTTTCATAGTTTAAATTATAGTGACTTTTCCTCCTGCACTTTCAATTTTTTCTTTTGCAGTATTTGAAAAAGCATGAGCCTCTACCTCTAATGAAGAAGATAGATTTCCTCTATTGAGGACTTTCACCTTATCTTTTTTAGAAGCTAGACCATATTTATAATAATCTGAAATTACAAAAGTAGAAATATTATTCTTATCAGCAATTTCTTGTAGCGATTCAACATTTATTGCTTTAAAAGCAACTCTATTAGGATTTTTAAATCCAAATTTAGGAACTCTTCTTTGAAGAGGCATTTGACCACCTTCAAAACCTTCCTTTTTACTATATCCAGATCTAGACTTAGCTCCTTTATGACCTCTGGTACTAGTACCGCCCATACCTGAACCTTGCCCCCTGGCAATTCTTTTTCTATTTTTTACTGAACCTTTTGCAGGCTTCAAACTGTGTAGCTTCATGATATACTATTTATATCTCCTCTACTTTTACTAAATGACTTACTTTTGAAATCATGCCCTGCAATTGCGGGTTTAATTCTACTTCTCTTGACTTATTAATTTTTCCAAGTCCTAATGAAGTAATAATTGACTTCTGTTTTTTAGGCTTACCAATAGCACTCCTAACTTGTGTAATCTTAACTTTAGCCATATCTAATACTTAGCCGTTAAATACTTTTTCAAGTTTAATTCCCCTTTGTTGTGCTACAGCATAAGGGTCTCTCATTTTAAGTAGCGCATCAAAAGTAGCTTTTACCACATTATGTGGGTTTGAAGATCCTTTTGATTTTGCCAAAACATCTGATACACCAGCCGATTCTAACACAGCCCTCATCGCACCACCAGCAATTACACCTGTACCAGGTGAAGCCGGTTTGAGCAATACCAAACCACCACCATATTTCCCTATCATTTCGTGAGGAATTGTTCCTTTAAGAACTGGCACTTTTATTAAATTTTTCTTAGCATCATCGATACCTTTCGTAATGGCGTCAGTAACTTCATTAGCTTTACCTAAACCATAACCCACCACACCTTTTCCGTTACCTACCACCACAATAGCAGAAAAGCTAAACCTTCTACCACCTTTCACTACTTTAGCTACTCTCTTGATAGCTACTACCTTTTCTGAAAGTTCAATATCGCTTGCTTTTAACTTCCTAATATTTCCTTGCTTGGACATAATACAATAAATTAGAATTTAATACCACCTTCTCTTACACCTTCAGCTAGCGCTTTCACTTTCCCATGATAAAGATAGCCATTCCTATCAAAAACAATCTCATTAATTCCCTTATCTAAGGCTTTCGTTGCAATCAATTTTCCAACTTCTGTTGATAAATTAATATTTACAGCCTTTGCATCTGCAGATACTTCTTTTGATGAAACCGAAAATAATGTTTCTGCTTTTACATCATCGATTAATTGTGCGTAGATAGATGTATTGCTCTTAAATACAGACAGTCTCGGCCTTTCAGAAGTTCCTGATAACTTCTTACGTATACTTCGTTTTATTTTAAGCCTGCGAATATTTTTCTTAGTAGCCATAGTATATTACAATTATTTTGCTGCGCTCTTACCAGCTTTTTTCCTAATCTGTTCTCCCAAGAATCGAATACCTTTTCCTTTGTACGGTTCTACTTTTCTCAACTTCTTAATTTCTGCTGCTACATGACCAATCAATTGCTTATCAACTCCTTCAAGCCTCACAATAGGATTTTTTCCTTTTGCAGTCTCAGCAGATACACTTAGCTCAGTAGGCACTGCAAAATATACATTGTGAGAATAACCTAAGTTAAGTTCAAGAATATTACCCGAGGCTGCCGCTTTAAAGCCTACGCCTACTAATTCTAGTTCTTTTTTATAGCCCTCAGTAACACCAATTACCATGTTGTTGATTAGTGATCTGTACAATCCGTGCAGTGACTTATGCTTCTTTTGTTCTGAAGGTCTTTCAAAAACTACTTGAGAATCTTCAATTTTTACTGCAATGTCTGGATCAACAGGTTGAGTTAAAACACCCTTAGGACCTTTCACTTCAACAACATTTTTTTCAAACTTTACTGTTACACCTGATGGAATACTTACAGGGGCTTTTCCAATTCTTGACATCTCTATTAAATTTTTTTTGTCAAATTAATAAACATAGCAAAGCACTTCGCCTCCTACATTTAAAGACCTAGCTTCTTTATCAGTAATTACTCCCTTAGAGGTAGATAATATAGCTACACCCAATCCATTAAGAACTCTTGGCAAAGAAGTAGCTTTTGCATATTTTCTTAAACCTGGACGGCTAACTCTTTCCAAATGAATCATAGCTGGCATCTTAGTAGAAGGATTATACTTTAATGCGATCTTAATAATTCCTTGAGCAGAAGCATCATCAAACTTATATCCTTGAATATAACCTTTATCAAAAAGCACTTTTGTAAGTTCCCTTTTTAAGTTAGATGCAGGTATTTCTACAATCCTTCGGTTAGCCCTAAGTGCATTTCTTAATCTAGTCAAATAATCAGCTATCGGATCTGTCATTCTTTTATTTAATTTATAGCTAAAAAGCTAAATTTTACCATTCAAATTACCAGCTAGCTTTCTTAACACCTGGAATTTTGCCTTGCGAAGCTAATTCCCTAAAAGCAACCCTTGAAATACCAAACCTTCTCATAAAGCCCTTAGGTCTACCTGTTAGAAGACACCTGTTATGCAATCTTACTTTTGAGGAGTTTTTAGGAAGTTTATCTAGTGCAACATAATCACCGTTTGCCTTTAACTCTTCCCTCTTAGCTGCATATTTTTCTACAAGCCTTTGCCTTTTTCTTTCTCTAGCTTTTACTGATTCTCTAGCCATATTTATTTATTTTTATTCATAAATGGCATTCCAAACATTTTTAGCAACTCTAAGCATTCCTCATCGGTAGTAGCTGAAGTCACAAATGTTATATCCATTCCTGAAATCTTTTTTACTTTATCAATAGAAATTTCTGGAAAAATGATTTGTTCTTTAACACCTAGGGTATAATTCCCTCTACCATCAAAGCTTTTATCACTTACACCTTTAAAATCTCTTACTCTAGGTAGTGAAACTGAAATTAGTCTATCTAAGAATTCAAACATCTTTTCACCTCTTAGCGTGACTTTACAGCCAATAGGCATTCCTTCCCTTAATTTAAAGTTTGATACCGATTTCTTTGCATAGGTAGGAACAGCTTTCTGTCCCGTAATTAATCCCATTTCTTCAACACCAACATCAATTAACTTTTTGTCTGCTACTGCTTCTCCAATTCCTTTATTAATGCATATTTTATTTAACTTAGGCACCTGCATAACAGATTTGTAGTTAAACTTTTGCATTAATGTAGCAACAATTTCTTCGTTGTATTGCTTTTTTAACCTTGGTATAGCCATGATTAATCTATAAATTGACCTGTTTTCTTAGAATATCTCTTCAACTTTCCATTATCACCAAGCTTCCTACCAACTTTTGTTCTTTCTCCAGTACCGGGATCGATAAGCATAAGATTACTTATATGAATACCTGCTTCTGTTTTCTCAACACCACCTTCAGGATTCTCAGCAGAAGGCTTGATATGCTTTGTAACTAAGTTTAAACTTTCTACAATAGCTCTATTTTTTGCCTTCAAAATTTCGAGTACAGTACCAGTTTCTCCTTTATAGTTCCCTGAGATAACTGCAACCTTATCACCTTTCTTAATGTGAAATTTCGTTTTTCTTTTCTCTTTCTTCATAATTAAAGTACTTCTGGAGCTAAAGAAACTATTTTCATAAACTGCTTTTCTCTTAGTTCTCTGGCTACTGGACCAAAAATCCTAGTGCCCCTTGGCTCATCGTTGTTATTGAGTAAGACAGCGGCATTGTCTTCAAATCTTATATAAGAACCATCTTTCCTTCTTACTTCTTTTTTTGTTCTTACAATTACTGCTTTAGAGATCGTTCCTTTCTTGAGGTTGCTAGAAGATATAGCAGATTTTACAGTAACTACTATCTTATCTCCTACAGATGCATACCTTTTGCCTGTACCGCCAAGTACTCTAATGCAAAGCACCTCTTTTGCTCCACTATTATCGGCAACATTTAATCTCGATTCTTGCTGTATCATTACAATTAATTAGCTAGATAAGTCGGACATAAATTAACATTCATCACCAAGTACTATTTGGCTTTTTCAATAATCTCAACAAGTCTCCATCTCTTTCTACTACTCAAAGGTCTTGTTTCCATTATTTTCACTCTATCACCAATCTGGCAATCGTTATCAGCATCATGAGCCATAAACTTGGTGGTTTTCTTCATAAACTTACCATAAATCGGATGCTTAACTTTTCTTTCTACAGCCACCACAATCGAAGCCTGCATTTTATTACTCGTTACAGTACCGATTCTTTCTTTCCTAGAGTTTCTTTCCATGACTAATTATTTTGCCGACCTCTACTTTGCGGCATTATCAATAACTTTTTTAAGCTTTGCTAAATTAACTTCAGAGCCAAAGCTATTTTTAGATAAAAATTCTTTCGCATTTAAATGATTGAGCTCACCTGAAGCTATATTCTCTTTAATTGATGCTAAAGTTTTTGTATGAAGTTCAGTCTTCAATCTTGCTAAGTGTCTTCTTACATCCTTAATCTGCATAGGATTTTCAATTGGAGAGATAGTATTACCGAATTTCAAAGATTGAAGTGCTGTTTCTGAAGTGGTAATTTTATCCTTTAACTCTTCTAATGAAAGTGCTCTGATTTCTGAATTTTTCATATGCTACTCTTGATAATCTCTTCTTACAACCATCTTAGTTTTTACAGGTAACTTTTGTGCAGCTAATCTCAAAGACTCTTTAGCTAACTCAAAATCAATTCCATCAGATTCGAAAAGAATTGTACCAGGCTTAACCCTTGCTACCCAATATTCCGGAGATCCTTTTCCTTTACCCATCCTTACTTCAGCAGGTTTTTTAGTTATTGGTTTATCTGGAAAAATCCTAATCCAAACTTGTCCTTCCCTCTTCATAGCTCGGGTAATGGCAATCCTAGCCGCTTCAATTTGCCTAGAAGTAATCCATCCTATCTCTAATGATTTTATACCAAAACTGCCAAATGCAATTTCTCCACCTCTATGTGCCAAACCTCTTACCCTTCCTTTCTGTTGCTTCC
>JBCDJE010000189.1:0-7438 GCA_038748185.1 Bacteroidota bacterium | reverse complement strand
CAATATTTTTTGTAACATCTCTATAAAATATTTTCATCAACAATTTATCACAAGGATAATCTTATTGCTGTATTCATGTGTCTCAATAAATGTGTTGACAAAATATTTTACTGAAATTTTACTAATATGCGTTTAGCGCCTTCATTGAATTTTTCTTATTCTTTATATTTAGAAAGAATTTGTTTTTGTAGGATAGAAGACATAATCTGCAAGGACATCTCTCCTTATTCGATACAAAATTTCGTGTATTAATCTTTAATACTAAAGAGAAATTGAATATTTTAAGATACCTTACATAACTGCCGCACATTTGGATGACGATGGAAATTGAAAGACTACTTTTTGAGATTATAGATTTTATTTCAAACTCTACAAAAGATAACAAAGAAGCTGTTTTAAGTGAAGATGAATTTTCTAAGCTTACTATTAAGCAGTATTTCTACATGGATTTGATCAGTCGATTGAAAGATCCGACTTTTACCGAATTAGCTGAAAAACTCCAAATTACTAAGCCCTCGGTTTCTGCTATTGTAAATAAATTAATCGATAAGGGTTATATCAAAAAAATTCAATCGGAAGACGACCAAAGAAGTTATCATTTGCACCTTTCTGATAAAGGCAAAACTTTAATTGAAGCAGAGAACAAAATTTACAGAGCCTTTTCATTACATATAAGGAATACTTTAAATGAGGGAGAGCAAGAACAATTTATACATATCATGAAAAAAATTCTTAAAAATTTGCCTAGATAATTACTTATTTAGATAAGTTTCCAAAAAATTCTAGTTAAACATGAGAAACTTATTTGCCATTTGCCTTCCTTTTTTACTTTTTGTTGCTTGTGGGAAAGCGACTGAAAATAAACCCACAAGTTCAATTTTAAAATCAGATATTGAATGCATATTTGCTTCCGAAAAAGGAGATTTTGCCCTAGCCTTTTTACCTCTCTACAATCATGAAGACTCCATTTTAATTAATGCAACTGAGACATTTCACGCCGCCAGTACAATGAAAACACCAGTAATGCTTGAGGTTTTTAAACAGGTAGATGCTGGAAGGCTAGATTTATACGACTCAATTCTAATTAAAAATAACTTTTACAGCATAGTCGATAGTAGCGAATATATAATAGATGAAGATTCTGAAAATCAGTTGTACGAAATGGTTGGCGATTCATTGCCACTTTATGATGTGATGTACAAAATGATTATTGAGAGTAGTAATTTAGGAACAAATCTAATTGTAGAATTGGTAAATGCTAAAAACGTTACCCAAACTATGCGATCATTAGGTGCACCTTATATTAATGTATTGCGAGGTGTTCAGGATTTGAAAGCTTTTGATAGGGGGTTGAGTAATTCTACAACAGCCTTCGATTTAATGGTGTTGTATGAGAAAATAGCAGAAGGTGAAGCAGTGAGTAAGGCTGCATCCGATAAGATGATTGAAATTCTGTTAGATCAAAAATATAATGACATGATACCTGCTCAACTGCCAAAGGAAGTAAAAGTGGCGCATAAAACTGGCGAGATTACAGGCGTTAGACACGATTCGGGTATAGTGATGTTACCAGATGGCAGAAAATATGTGCTTGTGCTGCTATCTAAAAATCTGGAAGATGCCGAATCGGGAATACAAAAAATGGCAGAAATATCTAAGATGATTTACGATTTTGTAATGCATTCAAGTGTATAAAAATAGCATAACGTTATTCAATTTAATTTTAAGAATAAATCTATCAGTAAAGAAGCTTAAAGTGGAAGCATTACTTTGCTACTACATCACTCTTTGTTTGAAATACTTCATAATTCCTCGATAATAAGTTTCTGCAACAGCAATTACTCTTTCCCTATTTTGTAAGTTAGCTAACCTCTTATATTCGAACTCATTATCTTGACAAAGTGGTTCTCCATAACAAACAGGAGCATGTACCATTCTTGTTAGTGCTAAGTTTCTGGCAAAAACACCTTGCTTTCCAGTAAATACAGAGGCATATTTGATATACCCCATCTCTGATAGTGGGCTAATAGGAGGGACTTTCAAATGTTGAACAAATTCTTCAGCTATGTAACCTGAAAGCCTCATTGAAGCAGCAACATCATTAGTAATTAACATTCTTAGTAGTTGGATTCTATCTTCTACATTAATCAATTCATTTTTTAGAAATGCACCGGGTATAAACACCATTGAATAGTTCGCTTTGCCGGCACCCATCAAGTTCTCTACTCTATTTCTTTTAAAATAATTGCCTTCATCAATATTATAATGCAACATTAAACACAAGTCGGGGCGAAAGCTATTGATTTTATTTGCCCTTTCTTTTAATTCAATTCGTTTGAAAAAATCATGAAATTTCTCCTTTTTATCTGTCTTATTTTTTAAAAAATTATATTGTTTTTTTTCGATACTACCAACTGCTAATTCTTCTTCTAAAGTTTTTAAAAAATGGGTCTCTAGCCATTTTTCATAAGAAATACCAAAGGCACTTATCCCTTGTTCTTTGCGCGTTAGCATAACTTTTGCCCCTTGTGCAATAAGTTTTGTAGCTAATAGTTTAGCGGTTTCTAATGCTAAATTACCTTCATTAAAAGCAGTAATATTTTTTCCATTATCCGTACTTATTCTCACATACTTTCCTTCCATAAGTGCTGTTTCCATATCTCCACCTATATGTCCAGGATCGAGTGCTATACGAATACCTGACAAAGGCAGGTTTCCCGATAACCTGTTTGAAGTAATATCTCTATCTTCAGTTTTCTCAGTAATGTATTGATTGTAATTATTGAGGCTAAGTTTTTTAGTGCTTTTATTTTCATAGATGAGTTGAAGGGTTTCCCAATCAGCTGTTTTAAAAAGGCTATTAAAAATGCCGAATTCTTCATAATAGATCTTGCATTCAGCTTCTTTTGCTGCCTTTGCCTTAGCACTTGCATATATAGTTACTCCTTCATCATCAATAGAAAAGTAATCATAAGTTTCAGGAGATTTAGCAATTAAGCGGGTGAGTTCAGCTTCAGAAATACCTACGTCTAATTGCGATTGCTTATCAGCACTAATAAAATCATTTGGTGCCTCAGCTATGTATTTTTTGAGTTGATCAACAATGGAAAAGTAGAATAAAATGCTAATAAGAAAGCCCGCTAACAAAAATTTTAAAGTGGTAATCGATTTCATCCATTCATTTATTAAAGATGTTACATTACAAGTTTACGAACACTTTATCGGTAAATTGGAATCTTAGCAAAATTTAGTGCGCCTAATGTAATAGGTAATGAGGTTTTTATTCTTGTCCTGACATATAAGAGATGCCTACGAAAGTCAATTTTACATAGCAGTATTTGTTACGCTTGGTGTAATTCTTTGATAATTTGAAGCGATTTAATTTCGCCAAACCCTTCTATATGGAACTGATAAAATCGGATAATATATTCTAATATAGCAGTTCTGTTTTTTCCTGAGGTATGTGTATATTGTCTATATTCGGTATTGAAAAGGGCTTCAAGAATTGGGAAAAAGCTTTCTTCCTGTATATTTTCTGCTCCGGGGAAGTTACCTAAGCCTTTTGAGTTTTGAGGGGCAAATCCTAAAAAATATGTAAGTTTCAACAAGAACTGGATATGGAAGTTCTCGAAATTGTTTTCCTGTTGATCAAAGAAAATAAAGCTATTTCTTAGAAATTCAAATAGAGCTGTATTGTTTTCCTCTTCTTTTACGGCTTTTGTTAGGACTTCTGTGATGAAGATAGCCATTAGATTTTTTTTATGATTGAAAGGAATATGATGGAAGGGCGTATCAATCTTAACTTCCGAAATTCTATTAATATCCTTATTGGCTCTATTATAGATTACTAATTCGAGTAGTGTTAAAGGTTGGTAGTAGGCGATTTTATTTGCTTTAGCTTTACTTGTTCTTACGCCATTCACAATATATGTTTTTAAACCAAATAATTCGGTATAAATTCTAACGATAATGGAGCTTTCTCTAAATCTCACGAAATTGAGTACTATGCCTCTTGTTTTAAATATCATTCATCTAGTTGATTGAATTTATTTGTCTTAATTATCATGAGTATTTTATTGAGCAACAGGTGTAATGTATTTTTAAAGTAACCCAAACTTTTCACCTATCCACTCATTAATTTCATTAAACATCCCTTCAGGATACCCTTCGATTTCAGTTAATTGAAAATCTCCTCTATCTCCTGCGATATACATAAAATGATTGGCTTCTGGATATACTTTGCTTTTGTGTTGTTCACCTTTCAATAAATCTTTTAGAACAGCTAAGTTATTTTCCGGATTAGTAAGTGGATCTTTTCCTCCATAAAGCATAAAAGTTGGTACGGTTAGCTTACTAAGGGCTTCTTGTGGATTAAAATTGTAATTTTTTCTCCACCAAGCAATCCACTCTTTCTTTTCGAAAGAAGTTACATAATCTTTCCAGGGCTTGCTTAGCATTTGGTCGGAAGCTTGTTGAAATGTTACAGAATCAATTTTTTTATCCAGATAAGCAAACATTTTCTTTTGATAAGTGAGCGCAGCCTCAATATCATCTTTTTGAAAGCCATCACTTTTCATTCTCATAGCACATGCATTTAGTTCTTGTTCTTGCATGCTGAGTGCGGTTGTAGAAATACCTACCACAAATTGAATCTGATTGTTTTTATTAGCAATTAAGGGCATAATATAACCGGCTTGGTCTATGCCTACTAAGCCTATTTTTGAAGCATCTATTTCTGGGTTCTTGGCTGCTTCTGTAATAATAGCTTCCAAGTCTTCGGCTAAGTCATTAAAATTGGCTTGCTGCTGATCACCTGTTGACTCACCACAACCTCTTTTATCATAAATAAGTGTAGCAATGCCATAGTATGGGAGTAAGGCTACAAAATCTTGTAAATTGTAATTATCTCTCGACTGGTTGCCTGCTCCGTGTACTACTACGACCAAAGGGCTTTTTCCTGTGGTTGCTGGTAGGTGTAAGCTTGCTTTTATAGTAACTTCTTTATTTTGTGTGGTAAGAAAAACTACCTTATCAAGATGAGCCAAGCGCTCACCTTCCAAAGTATTATTACCTTCCTTTAATTTAATTTTTAATACATCATTTTCAGCTTTAATGCAAGAAAGTGAAAAATCTGTAGGAAAAGGACTAAGCATTCTATTACCAGCAATGTATAGGTTATCCCCTTTAGGGAAAGCTATTCTTTTTTTTCCGGTTTTAAAATCGGTTATACTTAGTGGGCTTAATGAAAAATCGAGTGCAAAAGGTGTAAGTTGTAAAATATGTTGATCGCCTAATTGATAGAAGCCCTCAAATTCACTTACTGTTTCAGGACCTTCGGGTATGATTTTCACAAAATTACAAGGAAACGCTCCTTTCTCATTACTAAGTAGGCCTTTTATGGTGTCTCCGTCAAGAGTTCCCTCAAAACTTCCTTTGAAATTAGGTTGATCTAACGCAAAGCGAATTTTTGTGTTTTCGAATGAAAACTGAGATGTGGGTTGCAGCTCGATTCCTGTATAATACATTTTCACACTTAATCCTGTATCACAATGCATCAAGATTAATTCTGGAAAAGGAGTTGTTTCAGCAGTGCCAATCCAGCTACCTGTAAACTTATTAGCAGAAGGTTTGCAAGAAATTATCGCTACTAATAGTAAAATAAATAATATGTTTTTACCCCAAAGCATAAAGAAAATAAATAGTTGAAAAAATGGGTTTGTATGATATGCATCGCTAAAGTAGCGAGATGTTCATCATAAATACTGACAAATCCTATTCTTTTGATAAATAGTAAAACATAATCTACGATATGCTTTACTATTTGCTAATTGTGTTCATAAACAAAAATTATAATGGTATACATTTTCTAATTTGCAAAGACAAATGCATGGCAAGCAGCACAACAAAAATTGACATTGAGTCGTATTTTTTAAATTTTTTGTTCGGTATCGAAATTCTCTAGAAAATCTGCTACTTTCTTTACAAACATACCACCAAGTGAGCCATCCACTACTCTATGATCGTAAGAATGAGATAAAAACATCATGTGTCTGATACCTATAAAGTCTCCTTGATCTGTTTCTATTACCGCAGGTTTCTTTCGTATAGCACCAATTGCCATTATGGCTACTTGTGGTTGAACAATTATTGGTGTTCCCATTACATTACCAAAAGTACCTACATTTGAAATGGTATAAGTCCCACCCGATAGTTCGTCAGGTTTAAGCTGGTTTAAACGCGCTCTTGCTGCTAAATCATTTACTTTTAAGGCCAGGCCAGTTAGGTTGTAATGATCGGCTTTATGGATTACAGGAACTATGAGGTTACCACTAGGTAAAGCGACTGCCATGCCTATATTTATATCTTTTTTTACATGGATACTCGCATTATTTACAGATACATTTATTAAAGGGAACTCTTTAATAGCTTTTACAACAGCTTGGATAAATATAGGTGTAAAAGTAAGTGTCGTTCCTTCCTTTTGTTTGAAAGCATTTTTTTGTTTTTCTCGCCACTTATATAGATTCGTAACATCCGCTTCTACGAATGAAGTAACATGTGGCGAAATGCGTTTTGATTCAACCATACGGTCTGCAATCAATTTTCGCATTCTATCCATTTCTATAATTTCCTCGTGACCATTGAGCGATTGGCTTTGAAAGGTTTCTGTTTGAAATGCTGAAGAACGAGCTGTTTGAGTATTTTCCACAAAACTATTCTTTTTCTCTGTTTGCGGTACAATTGAACTTGCTCTGTTCTTAATATAGGTTAGAATATCTCTTTTAGTAACTCTCTTTTCTTTTCCAGTTCCAATAATTTTTTCGAGCTCTGTCGCACTAATTTTTTCCTTTTTTGCAATATTCATTACCAAAGGAGAATAAAAGCCATTGTTGGGGTTATCAGATAAGAGGTTTTCATTAGGAAAGTTTTTCGCAATAGTAGTAGTCTCTTGAAGGGCTTGTACTTCTTTCATAGCAGGTACTACTATGCTAGATTCCTTTACTATTTCATTAGCTACTTGAGTAGTTTCAATAATAGCTATTGGCTTATCAACTGCTACAATGTCTCCTTCATTAGCAAGAATTTTTTGTAAAACACCGCTAAACGGTGCAGGAACATCTGTATCAACTTTATCAGTAGCTACTTCAAGAACTGACTCGTCTAATTCTATCTCATCACCTACTTGTTTTAACCATTTTAATATTGTGCCTTCCATTACACTTTCTCCCATTTTTGGCATTACCATTTCTACCTGTCCCATAGTTATTATTTTATGTGTATAGTGCAAATTTAATAGATACTATAATAAATTATAATATGCTTTTTTACGATAAGGATTTTTATTGTTATGCAGCATCTTCTAACATAGGTTCGTAACACCTAAAACAAGAGATATTTCCTTAATGTCAGATTAATAAAATAGTGTCAAATTATTTTT
>JBCDJE010000188.1:0-7469 GCA_038748185.1 Bacteroidota bacterium | reverse complement strand
GTTAGGGATGCATTAAAAGATAATGATGTAGTAAACAACAGAACAACACCAAAAGCTAATACAATTAGCGATAGTGAGGTAATTAAACTTGCAGCCTCTTCAAAAGGAAAGCTAACAGCGGCCTCTTTATGTATGAAATCAGGTGTTTCTGTAGATAAAGCAAAGGAGACTTTAAACAGTTTGCAAGACAAAGGAGTTTTTGATATTCATGTTACTGATAATGGTGTAATTGTTTATCTTCTTGTAGATACGGATTTAATACAGAAATGAAACTATAACACTATAATCTTTGTAGCATTTTCAAAACTATCATATCTATCTTGGATGAAAAATGCGCTAGCATATCTTTTGAAATCATACTTAAAAAGCGTCCTTTTTATTTATTTCTTCTATGCATTTTGCTTGTCTTCACTTATTTTAGCTCAAAATAATGATATCCCAATACCTGAAAAGCCTTCAATTGCTAAATCCTATTTTTTAAAATTCGATTCCAGCATAGTACAAGGAGATATTGTGCATGCCATACTTTATGCTGATACTGCGAGTTACCTCTACAAGCAATACTGGGGGAAAAATGAAGAAGTTCTTGCTAATGTATATCGCAAAACAGCTTTACTTTTCTCCACCCATTATCAAGTAAATGAAGCATCAATATATGCTGAAAAAGCTATAGCTATACTCAAACATCATTTACCTAGAAATTTACCCTTAATAGGTGACTTGTATGTTTCATTAGGTAATATCGCAAAATATCGATCTTTAAATAATCAAGCCATCGCTTATTTTCAGAAGGCTTTGGATGCTTGGTCTTTATTACCTTCAGAGTTACTTAGCGAAAGTTACTTGTTATTACATATAGAAATTGGGAAAATTTATTTTGAACTACAAGACTATCAATTAGCCATAAAATACTATGATAAAGCTCGTAAGTTTATTACCAAGCAATTAGGTAATGAAGAAAACTATAATATCGCTGTACTTTATAATCAAATTGGTAGAACTTATGCTGAGACAGATTCATTAGAAAAAGCTTTATATTATTTACACAAAGCAAGTAATCTGACACATAGATTATTTAATATGGAAATAGAAGACAATGCGCATATCTTCACAACTATTTCTGCTGTACACTTCAAAAACCGCAATTATGATAGTGCTTTGGTTTATGCCCACCGTGCTATTGATGTTTATGAATCTTTACCAGATGATTACCATGAAGAAATAAAAGACTTCAAGCTATTTAAAGCAAGAATTTATTTTTGGACAGACGCATTTGAAACATCCGCTTATTGGTACAAATCATATCTTAAGGAAGCCGCTAAAGCAGAACTCTCTATGAAAGATCTTGCTCATCTTTATTTGCAAACAGGTGGTGCTTTTGCAGGAAAAATGAGTATGCATCATGCACTCACTTTTTACGATAAAGGCTTAGAACTTTATGAATTAGCTAAAGATCATGATCCGCTTACCTTAGCGTCTCTCTTTACTTCAATAAGTGGTATTTATAATGATTTGAAGTATTTTGAAAAAGGTGTTTTACTCCAAAAAAGAGCTGTTAATATTTATGAGAACTATGATTCTGTAACTACTGAAACGATAGTAACTGCCTATCTTAACATTGCTGATATGCTTGCGGCCTCTAAAAAATATGAAGAAGAAATACCTTGGTTAAAAAAAGCATTAAGTAAAATGCACAAGACTACTAATCTAAAAGCAACACTTTGGAACAGAATGGCAGCAGCAAATTATGCCTTAGAAAAATATCCTGAAGCACTTGATTATGCATTGCTTGAAACTAATTTTTATATTGACATATATGAAGGCATTCATGTTAATACCGCTTCTTCCTTTTTACTGCTTGGAAATATTTATACACGAATAGAGGAGCAGGATAAAGCATATATCACTTTCAAAAAAGCTTTACAATACGACCCCGGTATTTTTGATCAGATGACTCAACTTTCGTTAGATGCTAATCGCTTTCTATCCTATTTATATCGCATAAAAGGTAATCACTCCAAAGCAGACCAGCATGCCCTATTAGCCATGAGAATTCAAAAAGGAATGACTAATTAAAACTTAAAGCTAAAATTATTTATAGTTTATTATTTTCTTAATTAATCCGACCTCAAGAGACAAATGAAAAGTTGAAATTTAGAAAGCATTAGCTCACCATTTATAGTAATAAATATTTAGTGCAATTTCTCCAGTAACCACTGGTATATTTATTATACCTATGCTCAAAAAAAAAAAGTATTCTACATTTAATTTTTTAAATTCACTTAGAATGCATAAAACTTTATTTAACTGAACATCAGAATATGAAACGTTTAAAGTATCTAAGTTTTGGAATTTTTATGTTGTTGTTTTCTTCCACAGTGTTTTCACAAACAAAATTAATTGAAAAAGTTACTAAGAAAGGAGATGCGATTGTAATTCCTTATGAAAAATATAAGCTTGAAAATGGCTTAACCCTCATTATTCATGAAGATCGCTCTGATCCTTTAGTACATGTAGATGTTACTTATCATGTAGGTTCAGCTAGAGAAGAGTTAAAAAAATCGGGCTTTGCCCACTTTTTTGAACACATGATGTTCCAAGGCTCTGATAATGTAGCCGATGAAGAACATTTTAAGATTGTAACAGAATCGGGAGGAACTTTGAATGGAACTACTAACCGCGATCGTACTAATTACTTTGAAACTGTGCCTAGTAACCAGCTTGAGACTATGCTATGGCTTGAATCTGATCGTATGGGATTTTTCTTAGATGCAGTAACGCAAGAAAAGTTTGAAGTGCAGCGTGCTACTGTAAAAAATGAAAAACAGCAAAATTACGATAACAGACCTTATGGACAATGGAGTGAAATAAATGCCAGTGCCTTATATCCTTATGGTCATCCGTATTCTTGGTTAACCATTGGTGTTTTAGAAGATCTTGACCGTGTTGATGTAAATGATTTAAAAAAGTTCTTTCTCCGTTGGTACGGTCCAAATAATGCCACACTAACAATCGGTGGAGATGTTGATACTAAAGCTGTAATAAAGCTAGTAGAAAAATACTTTGGAGAAATACCTCGCGGACCTGAAGTAGAAAAAATGGAGTTGGAAATGCCTACTTTAGACCAAGATCGTTATGTTTCTTATGTTGATAAAAATATTCGCTTCCCAGCATTATTGTTTACTTTCCCTACAGTACCAAGGTTTCATAAAGATGAGCCCGCACTAGATTGCTTAGCAGAAATTATTGGCACAGGTAAAACTTCATACTTTTATCAAAAATTTGTAAAGACCCAACAAGCCATCCAATCAAGCGTATTCCATAATTGTTCTGAATTATCAGGTGAATTTACCATGTTTGTTTTGCCTTTTCCGGGGAAATCGCTTAATGAATTTGAACAAGATATGCGAAATGCTCTGGCTGAATTTGAAGAAAATGGCGTAACCGATGAAGATATACAAAAATTTAAAAGTCGTTACGAATCAAGAACTATTAACAGCTTAGCTACAGTTAGCGGAAAGGTTTCCCAACTAGCTAATTATCAGACTTTAACTGGTAACCCTAATTTTCAACAAGAAGAATTGAATCGTTACCTTTCAGTAACCAAAGAAGATGTAATTAGGGTATATAATCAGTATATAAAAGGCAAATATGCAGTAATTAATTCTGTTTTGGCAAATGAAGAACAACAGCCTGCCAAGCCGAACAATTTTACTCCTAAAACTGAAGGTGAAAATCCTTTTCCTATAACTGATTATAGCAGTCTTACTTACCAAAAGGTAGAAAGTTCTTTTGATAGAAGTAAGAAACCTGCACCTGCAAAAGCACCCTTGGTAAATGTACCTAAAGTTTGGAGAGAAAATTTGGAAAACGGCATGAAAGTAATTGGCACTTATACCGATGAAATCCCTACAGTTACTTTGCAGCTAACTATCAATGGTGGTCACAAGCTTGAAGCATTAATGCCTGAAAAATCAGGAACTGCTGCATTAACAGCTTCTATGATGAATGAGGCTACAGAAAGCTTTACATCAGAAGAAATTGCTGAAGAACTGGAAAAATTAGGCAGTAGTATCAACTTCTATGCAGGAGATGACAATACAGGTGTGCAAGTAAATTCTTTAGTTAAAAATTTAGCACCCACCTTAAAACTTTTGGAGGAGAAATTATTTAAGCCAAAGTTTACACAGGAGGATTATGACCGCTTGAAAAAGCAGCAGCTAGAGAGTATTAAAGCATCACAAAAGCAACCAAGCGCCATAGCAACTCAAGTTTATAACCGGCTTCTTTATGGGGATAAACATATCTTCTCTGTTCCTTCAAGTGGTATAGAAGAATCTGTTGAAAATATCTCATTAGAAGATGTAAAAAGCTTTTACCAAAACTATTATTCACCAGATGTTTCAGAATTAGTGATTGTAGGTAGTATTACAAAAGAAGAAGTATTACCAATGCTTGGTTTCATGGATAATTGGAATGTAAAAAAAGTGGCTATACCT
The DNA here is from genome assembly GCA_038748185.1 of Bacteroidota bacterium. Taxonomy (GTDB): domain Bacteria; phylum Bacteroidota; class Bacteroidia; order Cytophagales; family Flammeovirgaceae; genus Chondrinema. The sequence goes on along the minus strand of JBCDJE010000188.1, from coordinate 2,970 downwards.
GAATTACCAGAACCTAAAAATATAGATAAAACCAAGATTTATTTAGTTGATAAGGAACAAGCCCCTCAATCTGAGATTCGCATCGGTTACATGACAGATATGGAATATGACGCTACAGGTGATTATTTTAAATCTTACTTAATGAACTATCCACTTGGAGGGGCATTTAATAGTCGCATTAATTTGAATTTACGTGAAGATAAAGGTTGGACGTATGGCGCTCGCTCTTATTTTAATAGCGATGATGTACCTGGACCGTATACTGCCTTAGGAGGTATTAAAGCTGCTGCTACCGATAGTGCTGTCTATGAGTTTATGAATGAAATAAAAATGTATGCTGATGATGGTATTACCTCTGATGAACTAGAGTTTATGAAAAACTCTATTGGGCAGCGTGACGCTCGTGAATATGAAGCACCCTACCAAAAAGCTCGATTTTTACGCAGAATTGTCCACTACAACTTAAATGAAAACTTTGTAGATGAGCAGAATGATATTTTACAACAAATCACCAAAGAAGAGATTGACAAATTGGCAAAAAAACACTTACCTTACGAAAAAATGAATATTTTAGTAGTAGGTGATAAAGCTTCTTTGAAGCCAAAATTGGCTCGTTTGGGATATGAAATTGTTGAGTTAGATGTAAAAGGTGATATTATTAAAGACGAAACAAAATTGGAAGAAGAGGGAGGTAAAGAATAAGTTGAAATTATTGTAGAATTCTATAAATAAAATGAAAAGGATGTTCTTTAAACATCCTTTTTTAATATAAACTCCTATCCCTACTTTAAGCACCATTAGAAAACAATACTATAACCGATCTATCAGCAAGTGTAATTCGATTTCCTTTGATTTCTGGCGCTTTTTTTACTGGAAATATATCCTTAGAAGATACCTCAGCAGTATCAATAATTTTTTTCCAAGCTCCTTCTGGATTCTTACTAAATACGGGTAATTCAAAAGTTAGCTTATCCCAATAAGCATTGATCATTATATGTAATCGTGCTTCTTCACTAGGTTTTCCTAAAGTAAAGGCTAAACTGTGCGAATTTTCTCCCCAATCAGGCTTGCCTACTTTTATACCATGCCAGGTGATATGTGGCTTTTTACCTCTCTTATCATCTATCCAAAAACGCTCTTCATGCAAAATTTTAAATTCTTTGAAAAAATCGTTAATAAGCGATTTAACAAAATGTAATAAAGGCGCATTTTTTTCTACTAATTTCCAATCGAACCAGCTAATTTCATTATCATGACAATAAGCATTATTATTTCCATCTTGTGTTCTTCTTACTTCATCTCCCATAAGTAACATAGGTGTACCTTGAGAAAGCATCATAATAGTGAAGAAGTTTTTTATCTGTTTTAGCCTTAGTTTATCAATGGTTACATCATCTGTAGTGCCCTCTACGCCGCAATTCCAGCTGAAGTTATCATTCATGCCATCGCGGTTATTTTCCCCATTGGCTTCATTGTGCTTTACATTGTATGAAACAAGATCGTTCAGTGTAAAACCATCATGGCAAGTTATAAAATTGATACTTCGATTTGGATCTCGATTGATACCATAAAACAAATCAGGACTCCCCATAATCCTTTGTACAACTCCACCAGCCATAAGCGTATCACCTTTCATAAATCGTCTAATATCATCTCGGTAAGCCCCATTCCACTCTGACCATTTATCGCCTATAAAACTCCCCACTTGGTAAAGCCCTGCTGCATCCCAAGCTTCTGCTATTATCTTAGTGCCTGCCAAAACCGGCTCTGATTCAATTTCCCAAAGAATGGGTGGGTTTTCCAATGGATTCCCGTCTTCATCTCTGGAGAGTACTGAGGCTAGATCAAATCGAAACCCATCTATGTGCATTTCCGATACCCAGTATCTTAAAGAATCCATAATCATTCTGCGTACTATAGAATGGTTGGCGTTTAGAGAATTGCCACAACCTGTATAATCAGCAAATTCATAGCTATTTTTTTTAAAAGTATAATAAGCAACATTTTCAAATCCCTTAAAGCATTGTGTTACGCCGTCTATACCTGCTTCAGATGTATGATTATAAACAACATCGAGAATAACTTCTATACCAGCTTTGTGTAAAGCTTTTACCATATCTTTAAACTCATTCACAGTTTTAACAGGATCTGCAGTACTACCATAAGCATGATGAGGGGCAAAAAAGCCAATAGGTGAATAACCCCAGTAATTCAAGCCATTGGGTGCATCTTGAAAATCGAATTGATGAACTGGAAGCAGCTCAACGGCTGTAATACCTAAAGACTTTAGATAAGGAATTTTTTCAATGAGTCCTAAGTAACTACCGCGAAGTTGATCGCTCACACCTGAACTTTTATCTTTTGTAAAACCACTCACATGTAGCTCATAAATAATAGATTTAGCATAGGGTATTTGCAAAGGTTGATCGTCTTCCCAATCATAAGCTTCATCGTCAATCACTACACTTTTCATAGCGTATCCTGCATTATCTAGACCATATTCTCCTGCTTTCAATCTATCGTAATTTTTCCCAACTGCTACACCTTTAGCATAGGGATCTAGCAATAATTTACTGCCATCAAATAAATAACCTTTTTCTGGCTTAAATTCACCGTAAACCCTGTATCCATATAGCTGCCCTTCTTTTGCCTCAGGCACAAAAATATGCCAGTAGTAAAAAGTCCTATGCTTCTTTAAATCTAGCCTGAAAATTTTAGTTGGCTTAAACGTATCTACTTCCTCAAAGAAAAGTAGTTCTACGGCTGAGCAATTCTTACTAAAAACACAAAAATTAACCCCTTTAGAGGTATAAGTGGCACCTAAAGGATAGCTTTGACCTGTTTGTTTATTGATTATCATGCAGTAAGATAGGGTTTAAAAAAGTGTACTTCGAATCTAAAAAATTTAGCATTAAAATTTCTATAGTTATCAAAGGTCTAAGAATAAACTCTATTTGGATAAATGTTACC
>JBCDJE010000187.1:0-7470 GCA_038748185.1 Bacteroidota bacterium | reverse complement strand
CCGTAGTTTTTATTTTAATGGTTTTATCTCTTATGCTGTATTTCTTTAAATCTTCATCATAGTACCTATAAGAAAAAGTCAATTCAATACTATTTGTCTGTCTGTTCATTTTACTATTCTTGAAATCTATTACACCATCATTTTTAAACTCTCCCAAATCTTTCTCAAAGATGAAGAATTTATTTTCTGTGACTTTATAACTACAACACATACTCATGAATCCTTTAGCATTATCATAAATGATGATTTTGTCTTCTCTATGTTCCATTTTATTTAAATGCATAGGAGAAAGCATAATTGAGACAATTATTCCACCTAAAATGCCTTGAAAAATAAAAGCTACAATCAGTATTGAAACATAGAGTGGATAAATCGAAAAATAAAGATTAATCTTTTTAAAAGGCTTTAAATTCATTAAAAACAGCCCTAAGCCACTTAACACGATCAAAATTTTAACTATCGTGTCTAACCTACTCTCAATTCCGATTCCAAATATCATTTTAGCTGCAAAACTAAATAGCATCAATACAACTAATGTTAAATGTATTTTTAGAATTGAATTTTTCATCATTCATTTTCCAAATTGTAGCTAATTACCAGCTAAGCACTACTATCTGAAAGCGAACGATAACTGTAAACACCTACCAATGCCAAACATATTAAGGGTAAAATGAAAGAAAAGTTGATTTCAGGAATGTAACCTAATAGGGCTAAATCAGCGAAACCATCACCTCCCCAATCAATTATGCTTGCTTGCATTGGTGGGAGCAAAGCCCCGCCAACAATCGCCATAACTAAGCCTGCAGAACCTAGTTTTGCTTCATCACCCATTCCTTTCAGTGCAATACCATAAATGGTAGGAAACATTAAAGACATACATGCCGATATCCCCACAAGTGTATACAAACCGAAGATTCCTCCTATAAATATAGTACCTGAACAAAGGGTTACTCCTAAAATTGCGAGTAGCATCATCAGTTTAGCGGGTTTTATATATTTAATAAACCAAGTACATAACCATCTGCTAGAAAGAAAAGTAACCATAGCCGCCATGTTGTACCAGGTGGCAGTTAACTGTTGATCTTCTGCGCGGGTTTCATTCAGGTTATCTACATATTGGAAAATGAAAGTCCAGCACATAATTTGGGCACCTACATTAAAAGCTTGTGCTAAAACACCTTCGTAATATCTCGGATTACTAAACAGTTTACTGAAAGTACTACCGACTGATAGTTTCTCTTCGTCTTTATTTACTGCAGGTACTTTAATAAAAAACATGATTATCATAATTACAATTACCAAAATACCTAACCCTATATAAGGTAAACTGATAATATCCAGATCATTTTGGCGAATAACTACGCGTTCTGCTTCAGATAGAGCTGCATAAGCTTCAGCAGAATAATCATCTGACCGAAGGGCATCAAGCACTATCAATTGTGCAGTGAGCATACCAAGTAGGGAACCCATAGGATTGAAAGCTTGTGAAAAGTTGAGCCTACGGGTAGCTGTTTTAGGGTCACCCATCGCTAGAATAAACGGATTAGCTGTAGTCTCTAAAAAAGCCAGTCCGAAAGTGAGTATGTATAAAGAAGCTAAGAAATACCCAAACTTTTCGTTGGTAGCAGCCGGATAGAATAGCAGAGCACCGACAGCATATAACCCTAAACCCAGTATTATTCCCGATTTATAACTGTATTTTCTAATGAAAAAAGCAGCAGGTAAAGCCATAGTTCCATAACCTCCGTAAAATGCCAACTGCACCAAGGCTGCTTCAAAATTGGAAAGTTCAGGCATCACCTTTTTAAAGGCTGAAACCATCGGATTCGTAAGGTCATTGGCAATTCCCCATAAAAAGAATAGGGAAGTAACCATTATAAAAGGAATAAGAGGAGTATTAGTAATTTTAGTTTGAGTAGAAGCGTTCATCTTGTTGATTTATAATTTTCATATTACTTATTGTAAAATAACCTGTTTACAATTCGATAAAGATAATGTACAACAAGCGAAGTATACACAGATTTACTTGATTATCTCCAATAAGATTTATGAAAAAATTTATTTGTAGTTACGAAGAGACTTTCTTAAAGTATTTCCCTGCATAATAATAACTGCTTACTGCATTCCATTGGTAATTATGCATTATCTATTCAACTTTCATTTGAAATTAAATGGATTAAAACTGAAATAAGACAATGCTACAACATTACCTACAACTGACTTTACGCTTATTATGGAAGAATAAATTCTTTAGTTTGGTAAACATAGCCGGACTTGCCTTATCCATGGCTGCGGCTTTTTTTATTTTTCGATATGTGAGCAATGAGTTAAGTTATGATCGCTTTCATCAATTTGCTGATCAATTGTATAGAGTAAACATACAATTTGAAAAAGAATGGGGGGAGCTTTCAAAAAGTGCTAGAGTTTCCCCTGTTGTAGGGACTGTACTTCAAGATAACTTTCCGGCAATAGAAGCCCTTACTCGTTTGATAATACTCGGACCCGATGGTATTGTTTCCTTTGGTGAGAATGCTTCAGCTATTAGAAATATTTTAATGGCAGATGCTAATTTTTTTCAACTATTCTCTTTTGAATTAACTGAAGGAAATCCTAAAACTGCTTTAAGCGATCCTTTCAAAATAATGTTAGCTAAATCTGTTGCTGACCAATTTTTTAAGGGCGAATCGGCTGTTGGAAAAACAATAGAAATAAATGCTGATAATTTAGATGGAAGTGCTGAATTTGTGGTGAGTGGCGTTTACAAAGATTTTCCTGAAAATACCCACATAAAACCCGGTGTATTAATTTCTTATGCTACTTTGTTTGAATTTGTAGGACATCGTTTTGATGAGTCGTGGGATTGGAATGAAAGTTTTACTTATGTGAAGCTAAATAAATCTACAGATTTAGAAAATATAGAAAATGGATTGAATCAAATTTCTGAAAAAGCCAATCAATCAAAATGGGACGAAAATGCAACAAAATGGCAATACGAACTTCAAAATATTACCGATATTCATCTGCAACAAGGAATTTCTCACGAAATAATACCTACAGTAAATGAAGCCAATATCTGGTTTCTAGGAGCAATGGCAGTATTTATCCTTGTTATTGCCTATATTAATTATGTCAACCTTTCTATAGTAAAATCTTTTAGAAGATTAAAAGAAGTAGGAGTAAGAAAAGTAGCAGGAGCAAATAGAAAACAGCTTTTTGCACAATTCTTATTAGAAGTTTGTATCACTAATTCAATTGCTTTTGTACTCGCTTTATTACTATTTGCAATAACTAATGGTGTTTTAGAAAACTATTTTGAGATAAAAGCATCGGAAATACTTTTGACAGATTATCGATTTCCTGTCTTTTGTCTGTTATTTTTTATCGCACTTTTGTTGAGTTGTGGCGCTTATTTGGGAATACTCATTTCAGCTTTCCAACCAGCCTCTATATTTAAAGGAAAACTCATTGATGGTAAAGGGCTCTCAGGGGGCTTTAAGCAAGGCCTAATGGTGTTGCAATTTGTTGTATCCATCCTTTTTCTAATTGCTACTTTTTTGGTGTACCAACAAGTACAGTTTATGCAAAAATCAGATACCGGAATGGATTTGGAAAAAATTGTCGTGATCAATTCTCCCAAAAGAAATTCCTACAGTTTCGAAAACAATTTTGAGCAATTTAAAAATGAAACATCTCGCTTGGCAAGTGTAGTAAATGTAGCGGCATCGGGAGTAGTGCCTGGTGAAGAAATTTATAGGTATCACGATGAATTACTGCTAGATGAACAAACGTCTGAAGGAGTTTTTAAGATGCTTTTTGTAAGTACCGACTTCTTTAAACAGTATGATATTGAATTGTTGGCAGGAAAAGATTTTACAACAGCATCAACAGATTGGTGGATCATAAACGAAAGTGCTATGAAAATTTTAGGATTCGATACCCCTGAAGAAGCAGTAGGAACTAAAACAAATATTGGTGAAATAATAGGTGTAGTAAAAGATTACCACCACGAAAGTTTAAAAACAGTATTGAAACCTACACTTTTTGCTTGTAGGCAATGGTTTAACTTTTATACTGTGAAATTGCAGGGGAATCAGTTCAACATGGCATTAAATCAGATTGAAAGTACTTATCAGCGTTTATTTCCGGGCAGCCCGTTTACCTACTTTTTTGCTGATGAGTTTTATAACAGGCAATATCAAGCTGAAAAGCAATTTACTACACTATTTGCCTTTTTTGCTTTACTCGTCTCTTTTATATCCTGTTTGGGTTTTGTAGCACTCACCGGATATGAGATCACCCAACGTACCAAAGAAATCGGGATTCGTAAAACTTTTGGTGCAAGTAAAGTCGAAATTCTATTATTACTTTCAAAGAAATTTATGCGATACATTTTTATTGCTATTGTAATTGCCATACCACTTGCCAATTATTTGTTAAGTGAATGGCTGGAAGATTTCGCCTACCACATAGAATTCAATTGGCTGTTCTTTGCCCTACCATGTATTATGGTGATATTGGTTGCTTTTTTAGCAGTAAGTGGGCAATCAATAAAAGCCGCCAATGTCAGTCCTGCTAATAGTATGAGGGAAGAGTGAGTTTACTAGAAGAGTATTATACATCAAATTTATTACTCCGCCTACATAAACTTTGGATAAATTAAAAAATTTGTATTTTTGTCTTAATGAAATTATTCACAACCATATTAACACTGTTAATTATTAATCTTCAAGTAGGTAAATTTTTATTTACGAATGCTACAATGGAGATAACAGAACAGGTTGTAAATGTAGAGAAGACATCATGTTCCATAATATGTACGGCAAAACCCTCTTCAACTGAAGATAAGTGCGAAAAACAGAATACAGAAAAATCGGAGAATGGTTGTAACGACCCTGCTTCGTGTTTAATTGGGAATTGCTGTGCTCAATATATGATTTTAGCAAATAAGCTGTCATATAGCTTGTTTAATCATACAAATCATTTAAAATTTCCTCCAACTTATTCTGAAAACTTCATTTCAGGGTTTATTAATGACTGTTTCCATCCCCCCCAAAAATGTTTGACATATATTATGCGTTCATAAAACAAAAATTATGTAATGATGAGATAATAGGTTTAGGATTTTAAGGCAATTCTTTAAGAACAGGCAAGGCGTTGAAATCGCAATTTAGCAACGCTAAATAACATTTTAACAACGAAGGTTGTACGCTAAGGAACATCTTAAAAAGTAAAGGTTATTTTTTATCATTACTAATGTCAAACATTAAAATTATATAAAATGAAAAAGATATTTTTAAGCATTTCTGCCGCAATCATTTTTTCAGTTGGTATGGCATTTTCAGGCATCAATCTATCAGACGATGCAACAAGTAAATCTTGTGACAAATCTGAAGAATGTGTTTGTGAGGTGTGTAAGCCAGGTTGCGAGCGCGAATGTTGTACATTGAAATAGCAATTGCTTATTTCATAAATTGATAATTATATTATCGGGCCTGTTACGAGAGTAGCAGGCTTTTTTACATTCTTTTTAATTTCATCATCTTTATTTGATATTATAATTGGATTATCTCTATCGATTATTAGATACACATTTCAAGAATCAAACTTAAAAAACTCCTTTAGTAAAACAGCAAAGCCAACCTAACCGGTTGGCTTTTAAACATATATATATATAAGTTTTATGCACTCATAGTTTGTGGCGCCCAAACGGAACAGAGCATACCTGGTGCAGCCTTGGTTGGATTGGCACAATCTTCTCGTTCAAAACGAAGGCAAGTCGTGCAGTTTCTTTCGTTCATTAAATTATCCTTCATATCAAAACTATCACAGGTGTAGTGGCTGCCCACTTTTACATTGTGTACTTTACACATGTTACCATTTGTCAAATTTTCACAGTTTTCGCAATTGTTTCCTAATCTTATAGACATAATTCCTATTGTTTTGGGTTCAATATAAATTTAGTGTCGGGCTCACTTAGAATCAATTCAAATAACTGGTTATCAAATATTTAAATTTAGATTGATTTAAAATTAAGTCAGTTTTATATAATACTGAGCAAGAACATAATGGTAGCATTTGTATTGCTGTATCGCAGCCTTAAATAATTTTAAAAATGGAAACGATACATGGTAATTTTTCAAATCATCACTTAGTGTATACACAGAGAAATTAACTGTAAGTGAATTTTAACATTACTCTTTAAATTAGTAGAAAACCTTGAATAAAGGCATACATAATACTTCACATAACTAAATACTAGAAATTACCTCTCAATTGAATTGCTTCATTTCAAAGTCTACTATTTTTTGTTTTATATCTTTGGGTGGAATATTTTCTCGTTTAGCTACTTGTAATATATTAAAGCTACAAAAAGAGAAATTATTCCTGTAAACATCCAAAAAATATCTACATAAGCTATAGTAGAAAAAGTAGTAGCCTTTTCAACTATCATTCCATCGCTCATACTAGAAGTGACATTATAATATTCCAATATGTGATCTATTCAGCACCTATGGAAATATCCAAATAAGTCTACATCGAATTGCCTGAAAATTCAATAAGAGATAGAACTTAATGTATTAAGGGCACTTGGATAGGCTGGCGAATTTTCCCTTATTTTTCTTTTTTTTCCTTTTCTCAGGAATGCCAATTAACAGTTTCTCTTCCTTGTAGTTAATAATGCAATTATATTTTTTTAATACATCTGAGCCGATGATACCAGCAATGGGAAGCGAAATACTAGCAGCGTAACATCTTGTTTTAATTTCTCTAGAACCAAGGGAGACCACAACCCTAGAGGTATTAAGGATTTCTTTACTACTCCCGTCGAATGCAACGAAATCTACTTTTTTAAATCCTTTCCACACCAGAAAGTTATATTCTTTAAGAAATTTGGTGTTTAACAAGGTAATGTCACTGCCAGTATCTATGAGAAAATGGGCTTTTTTACCATTTATTTTTCCTTCAATAATAGGCTTTAGTTTTAATCCTGATGAGTAAATCTTTTCAAAGTAGAGCTCACTCTGCCCATAAATTGTTTGAGATAACAAAAATAGATTTATGATGGATAAAAATTTAAAACAGTTCATACTTTTAAGTTTTAAATGAAAAAATAGAAAAGTTGGTGAACCTGTTTTAATAAGTGGTGGTTGAAGGCTTCTAAAAGAAGTTATAGTTATACATTCCTACTTAAAGTATAAGGTATAAACAATAAAAAGGTTGCACTAATACTCTAAATACAAAAACGCAATTAATTTCTTTCACAAATGAGTTAAATTTTCGCAGGAAAATTATAGTAAATTTAATTGTTAGCTAAGATAAAAAATTATGTCATATACGATCTCAATTTCGAGCATTGATGAATCAGATATTTCGAAGGAAAGAGATCCCATTAATATTCTGGTAAAAAGTAATACCTTCAAACACTAATTCCAAAACTCAATTACATATTTGGCATAAAACTGTAAACAT
>JBCDJE010000186.1:0-7520 GCA_038748185.1 Bacteroidota bacterium | reverse complement strand
TTTTTCAAAAGCAAGATTCGGTAAAATACAACTAATTGATAATCAGTTACTTAAATATAATATCACAAAATCACAACTAACTGATTGTCAATAACTTACAAAAAGTTACCGAACTATTAAATCATTTTAAAGCATGGATAAAATAAAATTCTCAAAATTAGCCCTCATAAAATCCGCCTTATGGGGTGTAATTCTTCTTTCAATCTTGGCATTAGTATATCATGTTCGTTGGTTTTTACCCTTTCTGCTTAATTCAGTTGTATACAAAGTCCCAAGTGGGCAATCACCAATTACATGGTTTTCTGTTCAGATCTTTTCTAATATTATTTTTCTTTTTATGGGATATTTACTGATTAGGCTATTTAATAAGTATAAACAATTAGGTTACTCTGATAGAGATAGTTTAAAAGTTTTTGACGTAGTGATAATTTCATGTTTATGTCTTACTATCCTTGGAGTTGTAAAGATAGCTTTTAGCGAATTTTATCCTCTCCCACTAAACGAATACAAAACACTTTGGGGGGGTATCAACCTAGTAGCATTCTTAATTATTGACACTGTTACAATCAAAGAGCCACAAACCATGTATTTACTTTTGGCTATAATTCTTTGGGCAGTTAAGCAATTTGTAATTAAAGCCTTATTTGTAGAGTCGGAAAACGAAGCATTTATATAATATGGCTATCATCGTCAATTTAGACGTAATGATGTCTAAAAGAAAAATTTCTTTGAATGATCTCTCAAAACGAGTAGGACTTACAACGGTCAATTTATCTCTTCTAAAAACAGGAAAAGCAAAAGGAGTCAGATTTAACACTCTTGAAGCCATTTGCCGAGAACTTGAGTGTCAACCTGGAGATATTTTGGAATACAGGAGTGAAGAATAAGCTGATTAAACAACCATATATTTTTTAGATTTCAGCAAATAGTAAGCTTATATGATTTTAGCTTGGAGAAACTTCTATAAATTCGAGCTTTTTATTACCCATTAATCTGCGATAGAAACAAGAGTTACGAGTTTCTCCTTTACTATTTTTGGTATGACAAGCACCTAGTCCTTTCTTTCTAACTATATAAATCAAAGCATCTTGATCGCAATCCACCCTTATTTCTTTTATTTCCAAATAATCGCCTGAGGTTTTTCCCTTTGTCCAGAGTTCATTGCGTGAAGTACTCCAAAAAGTAGCTAATTTAGAATGAACACTTTCTTCAAAAGCAGCTTTATTGGCATATCCTAACATTAAAATTTCCTTACTCTCAGCATCTTGCACAATCACAGGTATAAGTCCCCCTCTTTTTTCAAAATTGAGTTGTAGTTGTTGTGTTTCTTCAATTTCAGTTTTTGACATAAGCAAATCTTTATTCCTCACTTTTATACACTACTCCATCCTTCATTACAAAAGAAACATTGCCCATCGTATTAATATCCTCTAGTGGGTTTTTGGGTGTTGCAATAATATCCGCAAGTTTACCAGTTTCTAATGATCCTAATTTATCGTCAATACCAAGCATGATAGCTGTGGTCATAGTAGCCGATTGTATTGCCTCTATTGGTGGCATGCCTGCTTCGGTCATATATACAAACTCCTTCCAATTGTCTCCATGTTTAAAAACTGCTGCATCAGTACCAAAGGCTATTTTCACTCCTCTCTTATAAGCTTTTGCAAAAGTGTCTTGAATTTTGGGCCCAATTTCTAAAGCTTTGGGGACAACCAATGGAGGAAAGTAGCCCTCAATTTTTGCCAATTCTGCTACCGATTTTCCAGCTGTAATGGTAGGTACGTAATAAGTGCCTTTTTCTATCATTAAATCCATAGTTGCTTCCGACATCAAAGTACCGTGTTCAATGGAAGTAATCCCTGCTTCTACTGCTCGGCGCATTCCTTCGTCTCCATGGGCATGAGCTGCGGTAATCATGCCATAGTCTTTCGCTGTAGCAATAATGGCTGCAAGTTCCTCCATAGTAAATTGTGGTCCTTGTCCATCTTTAGCAACACTTAAAACACCACCTGTCGCTGTTATTTTAATAACATCAGCACCATTTTTATAACGTTGCCTTACTGCTTTCCTGGCATCGGCTGGTCCGTTAATAACACCCTCTTTTGGACCAGGGTCGCCCATTAAATCATACCTAACACCATTGGTAGGATCGGCATGCCCGCCAGTGGTTGCAATGGATTTACCGGCAGTGTAAATTCTAGGCCCTATGATATAGCCTTTATTAATGGCATTTCGTAATGAAATGTTAACCCCTGTGCCTCCTAAATCTCTCACGGTTGTAAAGCCGGTCATTAAAGTAGTTTTACAATATTGTGTTGACTTTAAAGCTACATCGGCTGAGTTAAGCCTAAACCTATCCATGTAGCGTGTAGGGCTTGTCTCCCCTTCTATGTGTACATGCATATCCATTAAACCTGGCATAACAGTATTACTCTTAAGATCAATAGCTTCATCGTTTTTACCAGGATTTTTATAGCCTTTTTCAATAGCAATAATTTTATTGCCTTCTACAATGATCGTCATTTCTTTTAGAGTTTCATCACTTTTTCCATCTATCAGGATGCCACAATGTAGGAAGGTTTGTTGGGCGACCCCCCTTTGAATCGCAAATGCTAAAATAAAAGAAAGAGATAGTTTGATATAGTAGTTTTTCATAATTGTAGAAGTAGTTTGAAAATATTTAGTTCAGCGTAATTTAATGTTTTGGGGCACCCAAGTATTCGCAATCTAGTAAGTGCTGCATGCTTTTGAAAGAAACGGGTACTTTATCGTATTTAAAACATTGTTTTAGAGTAAGGGTGTAATTATTATCGCCCATACTTAGGTCAACATCTTCCATACCCACTTGTGAAGGATGTTCGTAGCCACAGGCATGAGTAATTTCAAGAATTTCCTTTCTAAATGTTTTAATGTAATTGTAAAAGCGCTCAGACTTTAAGGTGGGGTCAATACCTGCTTGTAACCATTTACTCTGGGTGGCTATTCCGGCGGGGCAGGTGTTCTTATGGCAGACTTGTGCTTGTATACAGCCGATTGACATCATGGCTTCTCTCGCCACATTAATGATATCAGCCCCCATAGCAATCGCTTTTAAGGCGTTGGCTGGCAAGCCTAATTTACCTGATGCGATAAAGGTAATTTTATCTGCCAGTTCCATATTGGCAAAAATGCGGTAGACATTGGCAAAAGCATAATTGAAGGGTAAAGACACGTGGTCTGCAAAAGAAGGTGGAGCTGCTCCTGTACCTCCTTCGCCACCATCTATCGTAATAAAATCAGGTCCTTTACCAGTTTCTTTCATATACACTGCCAATTCTTGCCAGGTATCCAACTTGCCAACTGCTGCCTTAATTCCCACAGGTAAGCCAGTCGCTTCAGCTACCTTTTCAATAAAGGTCACCATCTCCTTAACATTTGAAAAAGCAGTATGATAAGCAGGAGACACAACATCTTTGCCAATAGGAATACCACGTATTTCAGCAATCTCTTTGGTGATTTTCTTTGCTGGTAAAACCCCACCTTTACCCGGTTTAGCGCCTTGAGAAAGTTTAAACTCAATCATCCTGATGTAAGGATATTTTTTAACTAACTGCACCAATTTTTCCATTGAGAAAAAACCTTGTTCATCTCTTACCCCAAAATAAGCGGTACCAATGTGAAAGACTACATCCGCCCCATGTTGGTGATAAGTAGATAAACCACCTTCACCAGTATTATGGTAACAACCTACTTTTAATGCGCCTTTATTAAGTGATTCTACCGCCTTAGCCGAAAGAGAACCAAAACTCATAGCAGATATATTGATAATAGAATAAGGGCGATAAGGCTTTGCTCTTTTATGAAATTCACCAATTACTTTAGCACTAGGCGCAAAGTAAGGATCTTTGTAATTGATATGTTCAGGTTTAACTGCAAAAGGGAATATACTAGGATTAATAAATACATGCCCTGGTGAGGAAAGATCTTTATCAGAGCCAAAACCTTCATAATTATTTTCTCTTTTTGAAGAAGCATAGATCCATGAGCGTTCGCTCCTGTTAAAAGGTAATTCTTCTCGGTTGTTAGCTACAATATACTGTCGAAGCTCAGGGCCAATTTTTTCAAGCATATAGCGGATATGACCCACTACAGGAAAATTGTGTTTAATAGTATGTTTTCTTTGCAATATATCATGTACTGCGACTCCAATAATTAGGGATAAAACGATATGAAAAAAAATGGCTCCTGTACTTAAGGTAGCAAAATAACTAATGATTACTTGCATGTTGAGATTTGATTATTTGTTATTTCCGATTACCCATCCTCGAAATAAGTTTCCTGAAATAGAAGAAATTCCTCCAACAATTCCTCCTATTAAAGCTGTAACTAATATGAGTGTAATTGAATTGGGAAGGTTAAAAAGTTTAGCAATTCTCATACTTAAGATTGATTCGTTTTGGTAATCAATAATGCTTGCATGAACAAACCATAGGAAAAAGATTGCTAAAAAGCCTGCGAGAAAGTTTTGTGTATTAGTGCCTCCATTTACAAATACTACGAGAAAACAAACTATAGCCATGCTCCACCAAGGCAAAAACAGGCTAGCTAAATAAGCAAATAATACTATTAAGATTATTTTTATTATAAGTGTCATAGTTTTTCAGTAACTTTTTTACTCACAGCTTAGAAGCACACAAATGATTGTATCAATAAAAGTTGTATTAAGTAATGATAAAAAAATACCCTTTACTTTTTAAGATGTTCTTTAGGGCACAACCGTCGCTGTTATTATCTTATTTAGCGCTCCTAAATTGCGATTTCAACGCCTTGCCTGTACATTCAATAACTGCCTTAAAATCCTAAACTTATTATTTCATCATTACTTTGAACTTTTATGAATTTTTTCAATAGTATTCTGAATCAATATTAAAATTCCACTAATATTATTAAAAAATGGGCTAAGTAAAAAAATGCCTAGTAAATTTTGGTGGAAATAAAATTGTTGCGCTAGTTACATTATAGATCTTTAAAATTTAATCTGAAACGCTATTAATTTATGTCTGATAATCAAAGAAAAAGCCAGCTACAAGCCTTCGATAGATTGCTTAATATTATGGATGATTTGCGAGAAAAATGCCCTTGGGATCGCAAACAAACGATGGAATCGTTACGCCATTTAAGTATTGAAGAGGTCTATGAGCTTTCGGATGCTATCTTGGAAGGCAATATGGAAGAAATTTCTAATGAACTTGGCGACCTAATCTTACACGTGGTTTTTTATGCAAAAATTGGCGCTGAGAAAGCGGCATTCGATATAGCAGATGTCCTAAATGATATTTGTGAAAAGCTGATCCGAAGACATCCACATATCTATGGTGATATTGAGGTAAACTCCGATAAGGAAGTGAAGAAAAATTGGGAGCTCATCAAATTGAAAGAAAAGGGCAACAAAACTACTTTGGGTGGAGTGCCAGTATCTTTACCTGCTATGATAAAAGCTGTTAGAATACAAGATAAGGCTAGAGGTGTTGGGTTCGATTGGGAAAAAAAGGAGCAAGTATGGGAAAAAGTAGAAGAAGAAATGCAAGAATTTAAGGCAGAGTTTAATGTGGAGAATGAGAAAGAAATTAATAATGAAAAGGCTGAAACTGAATTTGGTGATCTTTTATTTTCGTTGGTAAATTATGCCAGATTTGTTGGTATTAACCCGGAAACTGCATTGGAAAAAACCAATAGAAAGTTTATTAAGCGTTTTAATTACCTTGAAAGTGAATCGAAGAAGGATGGAAAAAGTTTTGGTGAGATGGATTTAACAGAAATGGATGTTTACTGGGAAAGAGCTAAAAAACTATAGTTGAACTAAGTATTTAACATAGTAAAAAAGTCAATTGAACGTGGAGTTTAAAGCTTTCAGGGAAATAATAATTAAAAAGAATTTCAAAATAGTAAATTGAGTTTATATCCAACTTTTATTAATTTAACTGACACTATTTTGGAAAATCTTGACTTTTTTACAAGCTATGCAGATACTGCTGTTGAACTTGTTCTTACTTATGCCCCTAAATTTATCCTTGCAGTTGTAGTACTTTTCATTGGTCTAAGGATAATCAATTTTATCGCTAAGATAATTGGTAAGCAATTAAGTAATACCAAGGTCGATGAAACTCTTCGCCCCTTTATAGTGAACCTACTCTCATGGTTATTGAAGATAATGCTTTTTATTAGTGTAGCTTCTATGGTAGGTATTGAAACTACATCGTTTGTAGCTGTATTGGGTGCAGCCGGGCTAGCAGTAGGGCTTGCTTTGCAAGGGACTTTGTCAAACTTTGCAGGTGGTGTTTTGCTTTTGTTGTTCAGACCTTATAAAATTGGTGACCTTATTGAAACTCAAGGTAGACTAGGTGTAGTAAAAGAAGTTCAAATTTTTACTACAATTCTCGCAACGCCTGATAATAAAATGGCAATTATTCCTAATGGAGCAATAATGAATGGTGAAATCATAAATTTTACTACTTTAGGAAAAATAAGAGTTGATTTAACCATGGGGATATCTTACGGTGCAGATATTAAGAAAGCCAAGGAAGTTTTGCTTGAAGTGATGCAAGCCCATCCTAAAGTGCTAAAAGACCCTGCACCTTTTGTTGGAGTAAGTGAACTGGCAGATAGTTCAGTAAATCTGGCGGTGAGACCACATGCTACTCCGGCTGACTATTGGGATGTGTACTTTGACATTTATGAGCAAGGTAAAATTGCGTTAGATAAAAACAATGTTGAAATTCCATTCCCTCAAGTCGATGTTCACATGAAAAATAATTGAAATGATAAATAGAGATTCATGATAAGCGTTATAATGTTTAAAGCGTAAGAAACGCATTTCCTTAACAAACTTATTTAAAACTACCTCTCCTTTATTAAGAGAGGTTTTTTATTTTACAGCATGGAAGCTCAATATAATTCAAGCCTATATCACGAAAAGCAATTGGAAACGAGTAGAAAGCCTATTGCTTGGTTTAGAAGTTTTGTTGTAAGTGCAGGCTTTTTTCTAGCGAATTTTTTCTTTATGAGCATTTTTTTTGAAAGAGGTGAATCCTTTGACTGGATAACTTTTGGTGTGGATGTTTTTGTGAGTACAATATGGGGAGTTGGGTTTTATTTTCTAATGCAAATGCAATACAAAAAATACGGCAAAAAGTTGTGCACGCTTTAAAAGATGAAGTATATTTTTTAGCAAATACTGCTTTTTTTAAAGATGTAATGCATAACTATCGAGGATATCTCTTCCTCAATACCCAAAGCTTAAATTTTAAGGGGAATTATTATAGTAAGCAGAATCTGGTAAAAATCCTATTATCCGATATTTCTCAGGTAGAAGTCAAATCATTTCTATTTATAAAAAAAACATTGAGTATTACACAAAAAGATGGTAAGGTTTGGCAGTTTACAACAGAGCAAGCAGGTATTTGGGAAGAGGCAATAAATGAGCAGCTTAGTATGATTTCATCAGCAGATAGTTAAATTTGAAATTTCGTGAAGTTTCGATT
>JBCDJE010000185.1:0-7540 GCA_038748185.1 Bacteroidota bacterium | reverse complement strand
TGCATTACAATAATTATTAAAAAAACAACTATAGCTTTATTTGTAAAAAATTAGCAATATTTCATAATTTGATCAATTAATGTTAATAATTAAGGCATTGTAAATAAGGCTTCTCTAACCTATTATTTACCATCTTAACTACCTAAAGAAACATTAAATACTAGAAAGCAATATCTTTTTAAAAAGATATTGCTTTCTAGTCTCCAACAAAGTCTAGTTTTCTGAATAACCTAAATTTAAATCTAATTCTCTCTGAGGTATAGGCCAAACTAATGATTTATCGTTATAAGGTACCTCATTTATACCTCTATCGCCAGGGGGGATATTTAATTTGGCTGATCTCAAATAGTCTGTGCGATCACCCTCAAAAGCAAGTTCTTTTATTCTTTCATTATGAATATCATCTTCTGTGATTGTACCAGGTAAATCACCAATTTCCGCTCTGTTTCTTACTACATTTAAATCATTGGTAGCACCAGCAGCATCTCCATTTCTTAATCTTAACAGTGAACGTGTGAGATACATCTCAGCAAGGCGAATCAGTGGTATATTGGTTCTGCTTCCCAATACTTTGCCCCTGTAATACTTATCGCACCAAACCATAGGTGTAGTTACTTGAGAATGTATTGTTTCAAAAACTGTAGGATCTGCTTCGGGGTCGGGGTTATAGCCTTCTAGTTTTCTATAAACCTGTAAAAACCTTTTATCTTGTAAAGCCTCAGGTGTTATGGAGAATTCATTATTTTGAGGGTCGGTCATCCAACCTATTTGCTTTAGTGCAGCGTAACTTAGTGTAAACTGATTCCAGGTAATTCTTAAAAATCCATTATCTTTTTCAAAACCGCCATTAGTTGCATTATACGATTGTAATGTCATAGTGGTAAGTTCTCTAGCGTTGGAGTTCCTGATAGGATCAGCATAATAAGTATACCAAATTACCTCTCTTCCCCTAGTTTCATCATCTCGATTAAAAGCTTCAATAGGATCTTCAGAAAGATCGTAATCACCTCCATTCTCATCAATAATATAATTTAATTCAATTAATGCTTCCTGATCCAAGCCCATCATAAAATATAGCCTTGCCAGCATTGCCGATGCTGCAAAGCGATTTGCCCTTCCTTCAGCATAAGAAGGATGGTGCAATGTAGGATCAAATCTTTCGGGTAATAGGTCTTTAGCCTTTGTGAAATCTGCCAACATCAAATCATAAATTTGTTGTGTAGTGCCTATTTCAGGATTTTTTGCCCCTTCTAAGTTATCATCAAAGCTTATCCGTATTGGTAGTCTTTTTTCTGAATTATTATTCCCTCCAGGTTCATAAGCAGGTAGCAAAACAGTGGACATCATATAATAGGCATAGCCTCGCATAAAATGTAGTTCACCTTCTATTCTTCTAAGATTATTCTTAATATCGCTCTCACCAATATTTGGGTATGGGTTACCTTCATTTTCTTCAATAAAATCTAGGGCGGAGTTAGCTATGGTGATTACTCTATAGGCATTTCTGAAAGTATTAGTCGATTTATCTATTTCTATATTAGAAGTTCTATTATACATTTCAGAAAAAGGAACGTTGGCAGAAGTTCCTTCTAAAAGTTGTGCTATATCAGACTGACACGTTTTTAATAGTCGTGGTCCTCCTACCATATTATCCCATGATCCTCGATTTAGACCTGCCCAGTATGCTCCTGCTGCTGATTTTTCAAACTCTTCCAGATTTATCCATGGGTTTTCAGGAGGGTTTGTAGGCTCAAAAAAATCATCATTATTGCAAGAGGAAGCACATAAACTGAGGATGCTGACTATAATATAATATTTTATGAATTTCATACTTTAATTTTTTAGAGTAACAAATTGATTTAGAATTTGGCATTAAGTCCAACGCTATACATTTTTAGATGCGGTAGTGGTGGCAGGTTAATTACTCCAGGGGAGAGATTGAGATTTCCACTATTTGTAACAATAGCCTCTGGATCCCAACCCTCAAAGTTTGTGAATGTTAATAGATTAGTTGCCGAAACATTTATCCGCAAATTCTGTAAATGAACTTTGTCGGTTATTTTAGCAGGGAATGTATACCCCAATGATAGATTTCTTAACCGTACAAAATTTGCTTTTTCTAAAAAGCGATCAGTAAAAAATGTTTCATTATTGTAATTTCCGGGTCCTTCAATCCATTCACCATTTTCAACGTCCCAATCCCAGTTGTAAGCCATATCCCATCTTAATTCTGGATAGATGGCTTCTCTGTTTGTCGGAGTCCATGTATTGCCTATTAACTCTTCTTTAAGCATTCGTTGCCCTCTCGATGCATAATGGCTTTGCTGATTGGCTCGATCATAAATGTAGTTTCCACCCATAAAGGTGAAGAAGAGGTTTAAATCGAAACTCTTGAATTCAAAAGTATTATTGAACCCGCCAAAAAAAGTTGGTAATCCTGTTTGATCTTCATGTATTATTCGATGATCTCTCACATTAGTGAGTGTAGCTGGAATTAAGTTACCAGTCTTAACTGTTTCGCCTGTTTCTAAGAATAACTCTCTATCAATTTCATAAATCATTTCTACTCCTCTTTCTGGGTCAATACGGGCATATTCTGCTAGAAAGTACGCACCTAATCTACCACCACTTCTGGTAATCGTATTACCGGTTATTATACCTTGTCCGTTTTTATCAACATCTTCTGTGAGGTTTTTTACTTCATTATTATTGGTAGTAATGTTAAAGGTAGATGTCCATTTAAAATTACCAGAGTGGATATTTACAGTGGTAAAATTAAATTCAAGCCCGTTGTTTCTCATCTGTCCTGCATTGGCCCAAATTACGGGGTTGCTATTATCTAAGGTAATAGAAAGAGGCAAAGGTACTTGTAAAAGCATATCTTCTACATCTTGGTGATAGTAAGCGATAGAACCACTAATTCGACTGCCAAACATTTCAAAATCTATTCCCACATCGTAGCTATTAGTAGTTTCCCAAGTAAGATCAGAGGCGCCTAAATTGGTAACTGAAGTACCACCATTTAATAAGTCTTGTGAAAGGTATCTCCTGTCATTTCTGAAAGTAGTAATAAAGCGGTTGTTACCAATATTCTGATTGCCTGTTTGCCCGAAGCTTCCTCTTATTTTTAATAAATCAAAAAGAGAAGCATTGAAAAAACTTTCATCAGAAAGTATCCAACCGGCAGATAGAGCGCTAAAGTTTGCCCACCTAGAGTCTTCAGAAAATGCAGAAGAGCCGTCTCTCCGAAAACTGAAACCAAGCAAATAGCGGTCTTTAAATTTGATATCTCCCCGACCAAAAAATGACCTTAAAGCGCGCTCGTTTTCAAGACCTGAAAACATACTTAAAAAATTATTTGGGTTTCCAAGTTGCTGATAGGTACTAGGTAAACCTTCTCCTTGTAAAAACCTTCTATATTGCTGTGTCTCTTGTGATTCAGTACCTAAAACCATATTCACGCTAATATCACCAAAAGACTTGTTGTATGAACCATATAAATTATAATTAAAACTTGTATATGTTACTACCTGATCGGTAGCACTTGAGCCATCTTCTCTTAAAAATTCACTCACCCAAAATACACTGTTATTTTGAATAAAATCTGAAGATAGTTCTGTCCTGATAGACAGGCCTTCTACCCATGGTAAAGAATAATTCAAATAAATGTTACCAAGTACACGATATTGATCAACTTCATCTAATAACAAACTTTCATCTATATTAGCTGCCAAGTTGTTACCTGATAGCGGATTCCAATAACCACTTTGGTGATTGGGATTAGTAATCGGATACCAGGTAAGCGCATTAGAATTAGCTTGCCCAAAACCCCCACTGTTTCCACCACGATTTCCTTGCAAACCGCCGCCACCGTCCGATTTTACCCTATCATTTTTAGTATAAGAAAAATTAAACCTGATACCTGCTTTTAAATTTTCTATAACATTTATATCAGAATTTGTTCGTAGAGAAAATCTTTGAAACTGGTTTGTATTTAATACACCTACATCATCTCTATAATTAGCAGATATATAATAATTTGCTTTTTCAGTTGAGTTGTGCAGTGCCAAATTTACTTCTTGAAATTTGCCTCTTTGTAAGATCTGGTCAAACCAGTTAGTATTTGTGTTTAATGCTTCCTCTCTGGTTAAAGTAGCAACAGGGTTATCAATAAATAAATTGGTATTAAAATTAGGGTCAAAAGGAGGTAGCCCTGAGTTTGCCCTTGCTTCATCCATAATTCTAAAGTAACCATCAGTTCCAGTAAACCCCATATCCTCGGGCGACTTTATAATATCACTAATACCTACATTATATGTAAAATCGAACCCCCCTGAACCTTTTCCACTTTTTGTAGTGATAATAACTACACCGTTTGACCCTCTTGAACCATATATTGCTGTAGCTGCGGCATCTTTTAACACTTCAATTGATTCAATATCATTAGGGTTAATTGTAGCCAGTGGGCTTTGAGGCGTTGTTGACTGTGATCTTTCTAAACCATTTAATCCAGAATAAATAGGCATACCATCTACAATGTATAATGGGTCAATTCCTGAAGAAATAGAATTAGTACCCCTTATTAGTACTCTCACCGGCGAGCCGGGTACACCTCCAGTACCAACAGCTTGAACACCAGGAGCTAGCCCTTGTAAACCAGCATCTAACGAACTCATGGGTAAACGTGTAATTTCTTCTGAAGAAACAGAACTTACTGAACCGATAACATCTCTTTTCTTTTTGGTTCCATAACCTACAACTACAACCTCTTCCAGCTGCTCTAAATCCGATGCTAATTGTATATCAATCTGAGTTTTATCGTTGACCTCTATTTCTTGGGTAATGTAACCTATATAGCTGTATTGTAAGATTGCTTCAGCTGTAACATTTAAAGAATATTCTCCATTAATATTTGAAGTAGTACCCCTTGCAGTACCTTTTATCAAAATACTTACGCCAGGTAAAGGTTCACCGTCTTCTGACGACGTTATCTTCCCTTTAACAATAGCTTGCAAAGGGAACAGGCCTTCGGTTACAAATGGAGTGTTATTAGCCTGGAGAGTTTTTACGTAAATATTATTATTGATTCTTTTAAAACCTAGGCTTGTTTCTTTAGATAACACGCGGAGTATATTACCCAAAGATTTATTATTAAACTTTTTGGTGAATACATGTTTTTTTTTGATGTCAAGATGGTTATAAGTAAAATTAAATCCTGTCCTTGAATGTAAAGTTTCAAATACTTTATCTAGCTCTTGTTCAGTAAAGGTGATGCTCAACTTTATTTTGTGTATGCTTTTTTGTGACATGCCTTTATTTGCTAGTAACATGCTAGAAAAAAAAGCTTGCAAGCAAAATGCATAGAATATGTATTTTGACATGACTAAAAGTTGTTGTATGATTTTCAATTTCATATTTTCGAATGTTTTGGTTAAAAAATAATTTGCCAAGATGTTTTACTTCGATGATACCGTTCATTACAATCCCCATTGTTGGCGGTATCTCGAAGTTTTTTGCAGAATTTTAGCTTGTGTTAAAAAACATAGTTGTATAATTTATTTAAGTTTTACTTTTTTACCTTCAATTTCATACCTAAAGCTTGTAGAGAAACCAAGTCCATCTAATACATTTTCTAAGCTCTCACTAACAAATACGCCACTGTAAATTCCATTATCGGTTTCATTGTATTCAATTTGAACACCATACCAATTTTCTAACTTTTCAATTACTTGTTTAAAAGGGTTTTTGTCAAATACAAGCGTACCATCTTTCCAACCGGTTATTAATAAAGGATCGAAAAATGATTTTGTGACATTTTCTCGATCGAACTTTATCATCTCTGAAGGAGCTAATAAATATTGTTGCGCTGCTTTAATTACACGCACCTTTCCACTTAATAAAGCTACTTGCAGTTTTTTTTCTTGTGTATTGAAGTTTACGTTAAATGATGTGCCTAATACTTTTGTCTCAACGTTTCCGGTTCTTACTGTAAATGCCTTTACCTCATCTTTTTTAATATCAAAAAAGGCTTCCCCTTCAATTAGATGTACTAAACGTGAAGAATCATTAAATGTATTAGGAAATGATATTTTTGTATTACTATTTAGTTTTACTTTACTACCATCAGATAGTACAATTTTCAGCTTTTGACCGGCTGTCGTACTTTTTGTTATCCAAGGCATTTGCTTTTTCTCAATTAGACTTACATTGGCTTTTTGAAATTTTATAAACCATAAAGTGAAACCTACTATTATTAAAAAGCTAATAGATGCAGCTATATGAAAATAAGGGTTATTGTAAACAGACCTAATCGTATCACTTTCTTTTCTATGTTTTTCAAGAATATTGTTTATTATTTCACTTCTGCTGGCTTCATCTAATTCATATTTTTTTTCATATTGAAGTGATTGAATAATAAAAGCAGCTTTCTTAATTACATTTCTCTTTTCAGGGTATTTCGCTAAGAATCCTTGCCAAAATCTTTCACTTTCTTCATCAGGATCACGCACCCATTTTATGAAGAAGCTATCTACAAGAAAATTCTCAAATTTGAAATCTCTATAATTCATAATCATCTTTTCAATATTGAAAGCCACCAAATAAGGCTTACATTATTAATTAAGTGTCTTATACATAAAGAGGAGTCACTTTTTTAAATGCCCCCTTTAAAGAGCATTTTTTTTAAATAAAAAAACAATAGAAAGGAAATATTAAGTAGTAGCAAAGCAAAATTGACACATTCACATGGAGGTATCGGATTCAGGCTTGGCGAAGAAAAACCGGAAGAAATTACTATTCCGTTTGTAAGTTTATGGCAAACAGGTGGTAAAAAATAAGAAAATCAACCATGAGGTCTTCACTTACGATAATGCTACTATTGTAGCATTTATATTAGGCCTTGATGCATCTTATCCTTGGGTTGAAAAACCAATTAAAAGTCCATCTGAAGGTTATGCTGACCCTAAAAGTAGAAAACTTAGCTGCACCTAAAATTTTACCACCTGCAAGATTATATACCAAAACAGGTGGTTTGTTTATTGACGAAAGCCCTAAAGTTACCATTGAAAACTTAGATAACACTTCGGAAATAAGATTTACTACAAATGGAGAAAAAGCCCACAAAAGAAAGCTAACTTTGTATTACGTACTTCCGGATTGATAGCACTACAGTAATAAGAGCCAAAGCGTTTAATAAGGAAGGAGAAGAAAATTCAATAAATACCGGCTATTGCAGGTTAGTAAGTTCAAAAAGAGGGAATGGTGTAAACTATTCCTACTTTGAGGGAAAAAATGGGAAGATGTACCAAATACATCTGGGTTGACTTCTTTAAAAAAAGGGGCATTGCACGAATTTAGTTTACCTGAGCTTGATAATAAGGGAGGAACCCCTCAGTTTGTCCTACGACTTAAAAGCTCAAACCTCTGGTAAATAATTCTTTTATACCTATTCAGATGATGGAAATATTTTATATGTAGATGATGAAAAGTAGCAAATAATAGTGGGCAACACAGTGCGATTGAAAGAGGGGGGTAATGTCAC